>JAHFAF010000054.1 GCA_023250715.1 Pseudobdellovibrionaceae bacterium
ACCTGACTCCTTACCTGATTCTAATTTCCATCGGTGTCGCTGGGCCGACCTTGGCGAGCGACTCCAACGATCACGACGCCGTTTATTGGTGTGTTCTTGAGCATCGGGAACTAGCAAACGGTCAGGAAACGACGAAATCCGTCAAAGAACACCAGTTTCGCCTAGGCGATCGCCGCGAAGAACTCCATGCGATGAATCTTGATAGCTACTCAGCCTACATCGATGCGAACAATGGGGCTCTTACCTTGAGCCTCCTGGGACCCAAGCAGAGCAATTCCACTGCCGCTGCTGAATTACCCATCGAGCGCTTGCAAACTTCGCTACTCAACCAGGTCGATGCCTCGACATCGGACCGATTTGTTTTTTCGTGCGAACGGCAAATTGGATCTTGATCTTGTAACTTTGTACCTCATTTCACGAATTATTGGTCGCTCTCGCCGCAGTGGATGAGAGCACTGGATGAACAGCTGGCAGCACAAAAGCTGCCGAAAGGAAGTATTTATGAAGCGGAGTTTGAAATTGATGTTTTTGGGAATGGCGCTCGCCAGCGCGACGCTCTTCGGAGCTGAAGGGGATGAAAGCGCGATCAAGACGCTCTCCTGTGTGGGGACGCTTGATTTGGGGAAATCCCAACTTCAGGATTTCCACGACTATCTTCAAGATCGCCAGTACCACGGCGTGGATAAGATCGATCTCTATGCGGGAAAAGGGTTTGAGATCTTCCCACTGGGATTGACCTCGGACATTCCGGTGATCATTTCAGGAAATACAGCCACGGGAACGGAGCCAACGATTTGGCCAAGTCCTCACGGCGCCTCTACCAAGACAGCGATGATGAATATCGCGCGAACGCAGCTCCTATCGCATTATGATTTCGCATCTCTTTGGTCTGCGCCAACAGGAACCAAGATAAGCGCATCTTTCCACGCAACGGTCAATTATGCAGGTAAGGGAGACCTCGATCTGATACTGACATCGGGAGGATTTCGCCGGTATCACTACACACTCGATTGCCAACAATAGCACCAATGCTGGAGGCTCCGCACCGTTCGCGGTCGGGGCCCCCACCTGCCGATCTAAACAAGAGGAACTGGAATCCCCTTTTTGAACCCACGAAAGACCCACCTTTTGGGAGCTGATCCAAGTCAATAGCGCGTCGAGTTAGCCGCTATTCCTTAGCAACGAGGGTAGCGAATTCTTCCGGGACTTGTTTTCCAAAAGTTCCATCGAAAAGCCCCGATTCTCGTGCTGTCTCCGGATCTTCCGTGATGGCATATCCTCATGATCTCAAACGGACTTGCATCCAAGATTAGCGATATGAGCGGACTGGATTCCATAATGAATATGGCGTCGCAAAAGGCACATGGCTACACCGTCTCGGTTACGTCGGTCATCTTGGGAATCAATGACCTGCTGATCGCAGTCCTGTCGTTCCTTTCCTACTTACTTCTTTACGTCGCCCGCTATCTAATGGTGGCGCTCTACCATTTCAGTTGGGTATTTCTCGTCTTGATTAGTCCTGTTGTTCTTCTCTTCCATCTCTTTTCTCCACGCATCACATTGAATCTCTTTCGCAGTCTGATTGAAGTTGCTTCTTGGAACATAGTTTGGGCGGTACTTTCCGCCATGCTGACGGCACTTCCCTTCGGCAATGCTTACATGGCGGACGGAAATTACCTTACGGTAATCGTCCTAAACGTCATCATCGCGCTAGCGATGCTGGGAACTCCATTAGTGGTGAGAGCCATCATCGGAAGCGGCGTCTCCGCCATGGCTAGTTCTCTCGGTCCTGCTGCTGTAACGGCGATGGTAATGGCTCCCGCCAAAGCGGCTTCGATGACAAATATAGCCAGAGAAGTCCTTTCCGATACGACTGGTTACTTGAGGTATCAGGCGGGTCGAGCTGGAAATCTCGCTCGACCTTCAGGCTCGATGAATCCAAAGCCTCAGACCGAACAAAGCAACAATCATCCCGCAAAGGCCAATCCCGTTCCGCCTCCAGATCAGTCCCCGACAAAAAAACGTTAAGGAGAACGTTATATGATTAAAAACATTCAACGCACTTGGTTCGAGGTGTGGGGAGATGAATCGGCGCAGAACCAGATTCTAAAAGGGTTGACTGCGTTACTCGTTGTGCTCGTCGCTATCCAGTCAATTGCTCTCGTAATTCTCTCGCTTCGCAAACCCATCCTCATCGCAGTTTCAAGCAGCGAAACAAAGGTACTGGCGGCGCAATTACCGAACGCAGAACTTCTTGAGCAGGAAGTCCGGCGCGTGGTCACTTCCTACATTAAAGCTCGCCACAATTGGGAATGGAGCCAAATCGAAAGTCACCTTAAGGACGCCGCCAAATATGTGGACAGTGATTTCGAAAAGGCATTCCGCAAAGCCACTTCGGAACAGATAAAAATCGCAAAAGATAAAAGGATCTCCCAGGTATTTTACCCATCCGAAATTAGTCTGAACCTCGATTCGAAAACGGCCAAAGTAACCGGGGACCGCATTCTCAATATCGACGGTCTTCGAGCTGCCAATCCTCTGACGTTGGAGATCGGATTTCGACTGAACTCCAGAAGTGTCACCAATGCTGAGGGCGTCTATGTCACATCAGAAAAACTACTGACTAACTCTGGACAGTAATCGCGAGAGGTAAAAGTATGAAATGGTTTCTTATCGTCACAATCTCTTTGTTCTTAACTGTTCTTGGGCGTAGCGCTTTCGGAAAGCCTGCGCGAACCGTCACCCTTTCCGAATCTGAGGTTGGACAGATTCAAACCGCGCTCGGTTATTCAACCATCTTGCAGTTTGATGCAAGACCAACGTCGGCAGTACTAGGGGATCAGGACGCCTTCAAGGTGGAATACGTCGGGAATTCTCTCACCCTTAAGCCCCTCGTTCCCGGAGCAAAGACAAACTTATTCATCTTCACCGATTACGACCGTTTCAATTTCCGCCTGGTCACCGGTCAGTCCACGCAAGTGGATTACGTGGTCAAAGTGAAAAGAAAGTCGGTCGCATCGGAAGCACTGGATTTCGGTGCGGAAAGGGTTTTCGGAGGAACCGATTCACCTTCCGAGAAAATGACTACGGTGCAAATTGGGCGTAAAGCCACCTGTCGCTCCCTTTCTCTAGTTGTGGAGTCGATTTCCTATCCCAAGACGAAACCTTGGCTAGTTATTCACTTTGCGGTCGCTAAAGATGCGTCCAACGGCAAAGACAGCTACGAGTTCAAAGCGGAATCCCTCGCCGTCATGAATGGCAAGGTCCCGGTTCCGGTTGAGACCCTTTATCTGGAAACCGTCACCATTCCTGCGAATGACGCGACGGTACGCGGAAGTGTTTTGGTGAGGAAGACGGCACCCGGTAACACGCGTTCCCTATCACTCGTTTTTGCCCCCTTCCAGCCCAAGGCAACGCGGTGCTCACCGCTCAAGGTCAAACTCCAACCCATAAAGTGAGGCACCCGTGAAAGTCCAAATCGATAAGTATTTTCTCGAAGAAATGTGCCCGTTCACCCAGCGAAGAAAGGTCAAATGGAAGAGCGTGAAACTGGTCGGATTTGGAACCCTGGCTCTGGGAATTTTCGCTCTTCTAGCGTTTTCTCCAAGCGCACAGAAGAACGAAGTTGCAGAGGCTCACCAGTCATCGGGCTCGAATACCAAATCCGAAAGTACGACGCAGCAAAGTCGAGGGGGAGACGATCCCTTTAGCTCGGGGCGCGGTTCCTATTCCGGTTCCAAAGGATCTCGCCAATATTCCGCTTCTCAGGTCGTAAAAAGAGGAGAGGGAAATGGCGGCGACAAGCTTCCGATGGGTTCAACCATCCCGGCGAAACTCACTAATACCGTTCTCTCTTCCGATAGCAATAGCCCGGTTATCGCCGAGATCGCAGACGAGATTTACTGGAAGAACGGAATCATGATCCCATCTGGTACTAAGGCAATCGGCCAAGGTGCCTTAGACGATACAACTGAGCGACTCCAAGTTCGTTTTCATACTCTTGTTTTTCCAGAAGGGGATCAGCATTCGCTATCGGCGCTCGCTCTCCTAGGAGATGGGTCTTCGGGACTTGCCGGAGATTTCCACTCACGTACTTTCCCAAAACAGGCTGGGCGTTTCTTTGGCACTTTCGTTGGCGGGCTCGCACAGGGTTTAAAAGACAAGGATTCGCGTGGCCAAGCGGGCATTGTTTTTGAACCGGGAAGTCTCAAGAACGGACTCTTGAACGGAGTCGCCACTTCCTCACTCGATCAGGCGAACTACCTGGCCCAAGATACCGAACGGCTTAAGCCCTACCTTGAAGTCCCTGGCGGAACCACATTTCTACTTTATTTAGAACATAACTATCCAATGGACTGAGAGCGCCCCTTGCGACCATACATTTCCAATGGGCTTGGAACGGTAGTATAAAAGCCCCTTTCCAAAATCCTGTAGGGCTGGAATGGCGCAGTTGGATCCGATTGGTCTTAGGCTGCGATGTAGTGTTTGCGGGCAAGAGTTCTTTATCTGTCGAAGCTGTTTTCGAGGGCATCGCTATTGTTCCAACGCATGCCGGAAACGAGGATACGAATCCGTCCGCAAAAAGGCGAGGCTTAAGTACAGTAAAACCTGGGAGGCCCGTAGTGACCACCGAGACAGGCAAAGGCTGCACCGAGTTCGCCTCAAAAACAGAAAAACCACTACGCCGTTCAGCGTGACGGATCAATCTTCCGTAAATGAGACAACTGAAGTACTTCAAAAGCAGTCCGCAGACGTCGACTTACAATTCTTCCTCGAAGGACAAGTTCCTAATCGATGCCGATTTTGCGGAATTGAAGTCACCGTCGTTTATGGGAGCATAGATGAGTACTTTGGACGATGCAGAACCTGATGAAACAGATCGAAAGCCCGCCCCCGACTGGTTTTCCTGGGATTGCATTACGTTTCAACAATCGCACTTACTCGAGACCATTTCACTGCTGACCGAGGCCGATTCCGAGCTCCTTAGATTCATTTTCAACTTAAGAATCCCAGCCCTAAGAAAGCCCGCCAAAGCACTCTTGCAGGAGGCGGCAAAGCTCGGCAGTGCGAATCAGCTCGTCGTCCAGGCGGCCATCGATCTGTGGAGTGGTGAGGGGAATACCTCATTTTCCAACGTTCTCGCCACCTGGGACTCAAACCAGTGGGTTCAGTTTATCCGAGCGATCTGTCACTTAAAAGAGATTCGAGAAGAGGTGATGCACGGTCTTATCGACGACCAGAACGGTGGCTTTTGTCTATGACGGTGAGTTTGATGTGCCACGCTAATCAATTCCCCAGACTAATAGGGCAGCCCGAGGCGCTGGTGTCCAAGGGAAATCAATTTCTCCACGCGGTGGATCTGAAAGGGCTTTCTTGGTGTACGGGTCGCGCCTATGGCTGGGATCTAGTGGTCTTTTTTCGCTGGCTTGAAGAATCTAAAAAGCGATTTCATAGTTTCACCTACTCGGACCTTTTGGAATTCATTAATTATCAAAGAAAGCGGAATGCGGCTCCGAACTCGATTAATCGACTAATTACGACGGTTCAGGTGCTGTATCGGTTTTGCTACGACAAGCCTCTCTCGAATGCTCCAGGCCGAACAGGCTTGGCAAGATACAAGAGTCCAGCGCAACATTTCTTGCAAGGCGTTGGATTTCGCCTGTCAAAGAAACCGTACCAAAACCTAACAGTACGAGTCCCTAGAAAAATCGTTGAGCCGCTCACCGTAAAACAAGTGGATACTTTTTTCTCAACACTCAAAAGATACCGCGATCTTGCTATCGCTCAGCTCATGCTCCTATGCGGGTTGCGCTTCACGGAGGTGCTAACCCTTAAAATGAGCGGGGTCGATTTTGTCGATAAGCAAATCCGTGTTCTCGGTAAGGGAAACAAGGAGCGCGTTCTACCGTTGCCTGAAATTATTGTAGCCACTTTGGAACGATACCTGCGCTATGAGCGGCCCCGGGATTGTACCACCAAACGATTCTTCGTTATTTTGCAGGGCAATGGCCGTGGGGAGCCGATCTCCCAGGCCGGCTTAAGAAGCCTTTTTCGACATCGAAGGCTTAATACCGATCTTCAGAACGCAAATCCTCATCGATTCCGGCATACGTTCGGCGCCAACATGGCGAAAGAAAAGGTGCCGCTCGCCGTCTTGCAAAGACTTTTGGGTCATTACGACCCATCAACCACCATGAAGTACGTCCATCTCTCAATGAGCGATATCGCCGATGAGTTTACTCAAGCGCTGCGTAAGATTCAGGCCAGGTATGAACATTCCCTATAGCCGCGGGCCGATACCGGAGCTAGTCGAACGCTACCTGAATGCCCATAGGATAAAATGGAATCCGATTACCGTTCAAGGACATAAGAACACTCTTATGACTTTCCACCGCTGGCTTAAAATTCATGGGGTTAAACTCGAAAATATCACGCAGCCAAAAATCCTAAAATTCCTGGAGCACCCGTCGCTTCAGCATCCGAATAGAAAGCCGTCGCCTTTCACAAGAAGATCCAACAACGGGACCGTTCGTCACTATCTACATTGGCTCATCGAGCAAGGGCACATCGATCGTAATTTCCAAAGACTCTTCCCAGATCAGTCTGTAAAGTCCACGGGACCGAAACATCCACCCCCTGCAATGAAATTTCTGGAACTACTGGGCGCGACCCTTGCTCCCCGCACCATAGAGAAATATTCGGTCATGCTATCTCATCTTTATCGATTCCTCGACGAACAGGAGATCGAAATCCAAAAATTGGATCGACAGTTAGTCGAAGGATTCCTCAAATATATGAAGGCCATTGGTCTATCGACCAACAATCGTCGCCGAATCGGTTTCGAACTTCGTACCTATCTGCGTTGGCTAAATGAACACGGATTATTCGAACAGGATGCGGACAAGCTTTTCCGCCATGTTGATTTTCCAAAAATGACTTATTATCTGCCGCGGCCCTTTCCACCGGCGGTGGATCGCAAACTGCAAGAACGATTCGCAGAAACTGGTGATATCCATTCACGCGCGTTGCTATTGATGCGCTGGACAGGCATTCGAATCGGTGAGCTTGTCAGCCTAACCTATGACTGCATCAAAGAGGATCATAGCGGTACGAAATTTCTTAAAGTTGAGCTAGGCAAACTTAAAACCGAACGCCTAGTACCGATTAATTCAAAAACCGCAGACCTAATTCGATCCATTCAGCGCCAATCACTGCGATCAGCGACCGAGTACCGGAAAGGCAGGCCTGAACGTCTCGTTTTTGATCCTTTTGCGCGAAAACATATTATCAACCTGCTCCGTTTAACATTACGAGAGACTTGTCGGGGCCTTCAAGTTGATGGTGATGTCACAACGCACAGACTTCGCCACAGTTACGCCACCTCTTTGCTGAATGCCGGGATTAGTTTACCGGCACTGATGCGATTGTTAGGGCATAGGAACATTGCGATGACTATGCGCTACGTCCACGTCACCCAAGAGACAGTCAAACGGGAATTCTTTAGCGCTTTTGAGAGGCTAGAAAAAAACTACTTCATTGGATCATCAAAACGAGCCGAGACCGTTTCGGATTCCATCCTAGAAGTACCTCTCTCGGACCTCGCCCGCGCCGTGCGCAAGGACAGTCAAGGAAGGATCATGAGCGCTCAAAGGCTGTCGGGGATATTGCAACGAATTCGAAGACTGGAAAACGAACTTCGCGACCTCAAGTCCTAAACATTTTCTTTGAAACCAATACCAAAATTCCAACTTGCCCAAATTGGCAAGTTAACTCGAAAGGGAGTTTTCCCCATGAGCACGAACGACAAAGAAAAAAAGGACGATGGCTTTCTAAATCTCATTATCTTTGGAGGGGGAATCTTCTTCCTCTTCAAACTCTACGAAAAAACCGCTCCTAAAGTGATGCACTTCTGGGAGATCCATCGACTGCAATTTCTAGGAATCGGAGGATTGATTCTCGGAACGGTGCTCTGCCTTGTCATCGCCTCTCTCTGGAATCGCTATCAAGACGCCCACTATGAGAAAGTGATTACCTCAGAAGATCCCACGGCGGTCCCCCTGGGAGTCGATTCAAAAGACAATCGTCAGTTCATGAAGCAAGTCTTTCGAACATCCCACACCCAGATCATTGGAACGACAAGCTGTGGAAAAACTGAAAGCGTCATTCTTCCTTGGATCATTCAAGACATCAAAAATGGGTCTGGTCTTCTCATCATAGACGGGAAATCAGACTCCCAATTTCTTGATAAGCTCTATTCGTATGTTGTGGCCGCCGGAAGGGCTGACCATTTTAGGCTTCTTTCGCTTGCGAAAGTAGACGAGTCTTCCTCGTTTAACCCCTTAGAAGGTGGATCGCCTCAAGAAGTCGTGGAGCGAGTCTTTTCGAGCTTCTCATTTGAAAATGAGTATTACAGAAACGTCCAATACAAGATTCTTCTCTCCATAGTCAGGCTTATCCACGAGCGAAAAGTAACCCCGACATTTCGACTCGTGCATCGACTCCTAACGGATGTTTCAATGATGAAACTCTGGCTTGAGCACTGCAAGGACGAGGAGTTACGCCGCGTCCTCACCGTCTTTAATGAAGAGTCACCTAGAGACAAGATTGAAAAGACGAGCGGCCTTGATGCACATCTTACGCACTTTTCTTCAGGCGAGTTAGCCGTTCTCTTTAATAGTGACAATCCTACGATCCGATTCGATGAAGGACTTCGAGAAGGCCACATCTATTATTTCCAACTTCCCACCATGTACTATCCGTTCCTGGCCGAAGCCACTGGCAAACTTGTGCTCCAATCCTTTCAGAGTGCCGTAGCAAAACGGCATTTAGGTCTGGCCAAGAAACCAAAATTCTATTCCTGTTACCTGGATGACTTTCAAGACTACATTTACGAAGGGTTCGGAGCGCTCCTAAATAAATCGAGATCCGCCAATATCGGCATGGTGTTTTCACATCAGGCCTTGGGAGATCTCGATAAGGTAAGCCCGGCCTTCCGAAGCGTTGTCCTTACTAATACCAATATTAAAATCGTAATGAGAAACAATGATCCGGACACTTGCGATCACTTCGCAAAGAGCTTCGGAACGAAGACTACCGAAAAAGTCACCGAACGTAGGCAGTCCGGAATGCTAGGCGAAACGCGAACTGGCGAAGGATCGGTTCGGGAGGTAGAGGAGTTCATCCACCACCCGAACGCCATAAAGCAGCTTCGCGTGGGGGAAGGAATCGTGACTGTTCCACACCCAAAAGGCGTCAAGATCATGAAGATTCGATTCGAAAGACGCCCGGACCTTCCCACAGTGACGTTGCCCGCAGTTGAAAAGAAACTTGGCCCTCTCCCGGCTCTATCTACTCCCGAATCCGGTTCTACCGAGACAGTTTAAGAAGGAGAAAGACCAAATGAAAATCGTCATTCAAATTACCGTGCTTTCCTTTGTATTTTTGTTGAGTGGATGCGCTACTCCCGGCAAGGCAACTTTGTTAGGTGCAGGTGTTGGCATGGCTGCCGGAACGGGCGCCGGACTCATGGCCTATCCTGGGAGAAATGGTCAGTTCACCGCTCGCAACGTGATCGTAGGAGGCGCTTTGGGCGGACTACTGGGTGCGGGGGTCGGATACATCGCCCACGAGCTCGTCGAGAAAGGTGAGAAGGACGCCTTTGATAAGGGGAAGGAAGCCGGAGGTAAATCACCAACGGGCAACGGCATGAGTAGCAGTTTTGGCAAACCCGTTTTGATTCCAGCCAAAGTAGAATCTCGCTTCGTAGACGATTCCGTCCGTGGAAGCATTTTCGTACCGGCGCACGTCGAGTACATCATCGTCGAACCGGCGCGCTGGAGTCGGTAAGCGGCGGTTCTCACCCTACCAATAAAGTTCGCTAGGATTTGGTAGGAGTCCTTCGGGACTTAAATACTTGGTCAGAGGCATAGCGAAGTACTTCTCCAAGACTGTCCTTTGGAATTTCTGGGAAGCGCTGGAGAAAATCATCGGGATTAGATGCCTCGGCTAAGTATGCCAGGACTAAAGAGACGGAAATCTGCGTGCCCCTTACAACCGGGCTTCCACCAACGACCCCCGAATCCCATTCTATCCAGTAGTAACCCTCGATGGGTTCTCGGTTCTCGGTTCTCGGTTCTCGGTTCTCGGTTCTCGGTTCTCGGTTCTCGGTTCTCGGTTCTCGGTTCTCGGTTCTCGGTTCTCGGTTCTCGGTTCTCGGTTCTCGGTTCTCGGCCATAGGCGGACGTTACCGAAGGACGTATGGGTCAGCAATACTAGAAAGTTAAATATGAATAAAATCAATCAAATCACGCCCAGTTTTAGAAAAAATAGGCCGCTTAGGCAGCCTGCTGTCAGTACAAACAAAGATACAAGACTGAAACTCACAGATCGGGACTACGCCATTCTGATATTTGTCGCCACCAATCGGTTCGTCACCTCTCGCCAAATCCGGGATCTCTTTTGGCAGGCGGCCGATACCCATAACCATTATTCGAGACTGAGAAAGTTAGTTCGAGCCGGTCTTCTTGAATATTTGGTTGGCGATAACTCCAGCCGTCTTGGGTATCGGCTGACCCAAAAGGGAATAGACGTTCTGCCGTCAGAAATCTTAAAGGCAAAAGCAATTTCTCACCGCAGCTTCTCGTACAGAACGTCATTCGATCACGATAAGCTACTCCAGGCGATACGTGGCGTAATTGAGAAAAGTCCTCTCGTGAGTGGCTACATGCCAGAGCACGAAGTGCGAAGCCTTCTCGCGCTCAGACATGGCAAGGAGGAGAAGAAAGACAGCGGGTACAAAGTTCCCGACGGCCTTTTCGAGCTAAAAACAGATAAGAAAACATTACGAGTAGCCATCGAATTGGAACTCACTATGAAATCCGAAGTACGGTACAGGAAAATATTCCGAGAGCTTCTTACCAGTACAGACTTCGATGTGGTTTTTACCATTGCGGCGAACGAGCGAATGACAGAGGCGTTAGTGGCTATCGCCAATCAGGTAAAAGCCAATGACCCAATTGTTCGGGACTGGCCCAAAAAGCGCGGACTCTACTTCGCTACTCTCGAAAAGGTTCTGAGCGAAGGACAAAAAGCCATATTCAAGGGCGATGGACCACCATTTAGTCTCGGGTCTTTAGAGACCAGAACTTCGAAAAAGCCTCAGGGTCAACACAACCCCAACACTGGGTGTTAACCCCGAACCCAAATACAAAAACCTAAGAGGGAACGTAGGTACTCGATATCGCAGGGCCGCCGCCGCCCCTCCGGTCGACGCCCAAGCCCTGCTCGCTGCTGACCCCTCCCGCTCTACGATCGGAAGGGGTCAGCAGCTGGGCCAAGGCATCTCTCTACGGGGCGGCGGCGGCAAGGCATTACCAGTAGAGCGGGAATGAAATCTAAAACCAAATCTACGGGGGAAAAGATGGAAGACAAAATGGAAAAGAAGAAGGAATCATCTACCAAGAATATGGAAACAAGGGATCTCTCATCCAATACATCAACTACAAAGGCGGGGACACCAAACACAGGACCAAAGGCGCGTTACATAGATCGTGTATCGCTTAGGCCGGAGGTTCTAGCGCGTGTCGAGCATTGGATCTCTCAAGTTGAGGACCGCTGTAAGGCCATTCGAATCACCCGCAACGAGCTTGTGAATTTTATCCTTTTGCATCACGCGCCTGGACTTTCCGAAGAAGAGACCCAGCTTCTCGGCGAGGCGCACTATGACGAGGTTCGCTTTGCCGCTTGGGCTCTCAAGTCCATCCGAGAGGCACGCTCCCGTGGTGAAACTCTCACGCTGAATGACCTGATGAAGAAGCAACGTATTCCCGAGTAGCAGACTAGCCAGACGAAAAGGCGCCTTGCCTTACTGTTAGTGTCCTTACCGCTTAATGATCTTCGTTCTGCTCCTTTGGTTCCTTCTGGTTTGCTTGTCGAACCGTTCGTTCCAGGACTATCCCTTTTCGCCCTTCGCGCAACGGCCACGCCTCCGTTTCACTGCGGCATGTCCTTTTGCCGGAAAGCTACGGGCGGGGACAGTCCCTCCACTCACTAATTCCTCCCTCAACCCCTTTCGAACACAGAGTGAGAAAGGGGTTTCAGAGGAAAGAAAAACCTAAATACCTCAAACCAGAAGGAGAATAAAAATGGAACAGAACAAGAACCAAAATAAGGCGCAGACAAACAATCAAAACCAAGGCTTTTTCGCAGAGCCGAGAGTCACTCTCAGCAAGGATGGTCAATACTTACTTCATTTTCTTCCGGGCAACATGATCGTGCGAAAGCACGTCAACCTCTACAAGAAGCTCCTCGGCATACCTTTTGAGGCCAAGACCCCGGCGGTGGTTCGGGCCTAGCAGGAATGCGCCCAGGCCACCCGGCCTGGGCCATCTCTCCATCGCAATCCAAGGAAAGGAAATGCTCATGAAAGAACTCGATATTATTAACGAACGCCTAAAACAACTCGCCTTCACTAAAACCCAGCCATTTTGTTACGGTTGCTATGCTGAAGCGCCGAAGGGCACTTGTAAAACTTGTGGCTCAGATGATCTGATGCGTCTTCTTCCCGGTGTCGGGTGTGAGTACGGAACAGATTGGGTGGTTACCAACCTTATTGAAGAGAATCTAACTCCGGTAAATTCCGAGGAGGCATTCGAGGAATCGATCCGCCAGTGTTACCCCGAAACGGTTCATGTAGGATGGCTGGAACTCGATACCGTCACAACCATAAAGGAGATGGACCCTATTTCCTGGGATCTTGCCCAAAGTGAATGGCTGTCTAATGAAGAGGCTGAAGGGTTAATTGTGACATTCGACAATGGTAACTCCCACTACTACCTTTCAGATATCGAGAGCTATCTAAACGGAGCTGAATCAGAGTCGCAGGTAGGTGCTTAGCCACCAATCTTGCCTTACTCACCCGATGAAGTTGGCTCATTCGTCGTACAAGTCTTTGACCTTTACGCCGAGTGCCTTTGCCCATCGTTCCAACATCGAGAACTTCGGATCGTAGTCCGGTCTGAAAAAGCGAAATACATTCCCGTACTCCATCTCAAGACGCTTCGCGAATTGCCGCTTTGATAGCTGCTTTTGCTTTAGGACTTTTTCGAGAACTATCTTAGCCACCCTTCAACTCTAATAGGGGATATCGGATTTGATAATCCCATCAATATTGATAGCCTATCAAATTTGACGTGGGTGCCTAGATATTATATTTTTGAGGCATGTCAAAGCCATATTTTTCACCCGTCCAGGAGAATCAGAACAGCCTGAAAACGAGCAAGGAGCACGCCAAATGAATCATTTTCTTGCTCGAATAAAAAGGAGTGGCTCATGGAGAAACGGCACGCCGTTGATCTCCAGAACTTCACTCTGCAATTCAAGAATGGAACATTCAAACCCGGTAACGAAAAGGATGTCGAAATGATCGCTTCTTTCTACATTCGCGCTATGGCTGAACTTGGATACCGAAGGAAATCAGGACGCAAACCAACTCGCGTCCAAAATGCCCCTAAACGCAAATCTGTCCTCGGAGTCGAATATGGAAAATAAACTCACAAGACGCGTCGGTTTTTACATTCGTGTATCAACTGAGAAGCAGGCCAAGGAAATGGAGGGCAGTCTCACTTCACAGAAACAACGGCTCGAATCCGAAGTGCAGCGTCGGAATCTGAGTTCATCTGGTGGAGGCAAATGGGGTGAAGTTGCGCGGGTCTATATTGAGGAAGGAAGATCCGGAAAGGATACGAACCGACCCGAATACCAAAAAATGGTCCGAGACATCCAGGATGGCACAATAAACGTCGTCATGGTCACGGAACTCTCCCGACTCAGTCGCTCAGTTTCAGACTTCCTCCGGTTTATGGAGCTTCTTAGGTCCTACAACTCCGACTTTATCTGCCCTCAATACGATTTCGACACTACCAGCGCGGCAGGCCGTGTCTTCGTTATTATCCTAATGGCGCTCGCGCAGTTTGAGCGCGAGCTGACCGGAGAGCGAACCAAGAGTAATTTCTATGCACGCGCGCTTCGCGGCCTATGTAACGGTGGCAGTCCAATACTTGGGTATGACAGAGACCCTCAAAACCGAGCAAAGAGGGTTGTTAACGAATCGGAAGCGTCTATTGTCCGTAGGATTTTCGAATCTTATTTGGAGAATGGCAGCATCCGCTCTACCACGGACGCTATAAACTCCTTGGGAGTTCGAACAAAGTCCTACACTACCCAGGACGGAAAGTTGCGTGGTGGCCAACTTTTCGTACCCAATTCTATTCACGGTATTCTTTCGAATCCTGTCTATATTGGTAAGCGTGAGGTCAATAAGCGGAACAAGGGCAAAGAAAAGGAAAATCTGAAAGAGTCCGAACGTTATCAGGTCGTTCCTGCTACGTGGGACGCCATCGTCGATGAGAAGCTCTTTGCCGCTGTCCAAGCAAAATTGGAAGAGAACCGAGACTCCTTCCATTATGACCAGTGGAAGACCTATCCGTTTCTTTTCACGAAGCGGCTTTCGTGCCGTGACTGCGGCGCCGAAATCCGCGCCCTTTCCGGAACGGGGAGAAGTCGCAAATACTCGTACTACCGCCATCGCGGAAAGTGTCCTACTGGCTTCGAATCCATCCACGCGGATAAGCTTGAGAACCTCGACCTCGGTCGCCTTGAGAAACTAGAGGCCGTCCCGCAACTGATAGCGGCTCTTACGGCACAGCAGCATCAAGACGTCTCTGATAGTGCCCCGAAGTTGATCGCCGAACGCAGTGCCATGGAGGCCGAACTCCGGACTACCCGGCAAAAAGCGGAATCGCTGATGGACCGAATAGCGTCCTTGCCCAAGGACGTCGATGCCGACTACCTGATTTCCCATGTGAACGACCTTAAGCAACGACAGGTTCAAATCTCGGACTCCATTCTTCGCTTGAACACAGAACTTGAGTCCATCGACCGAAAAAAGATAGATCCCGAAGAAATCCAAAGGGCGGTTCGCTACGTGAATAGCAAACTTGGGGAACTCTCTGTCCCCTTAAGAAAGGACATGATTCGACGGCTTATCTCCCGAGTCGAGTTCGGCAAGGACAAGACAACTATCGCGCTTCACCCGGCGGGACTCTATGAAAAAGGGGGCATTTGTCCGGACGATTCAGGGGGAGGAGGTGACGGCAAACAGGTGTGGCCCAGCCTGTCGATGGTTCGTCCGTTGTCCAAATTGGGGTGGGTGACGGGAGTTGAACCCGCGACACCCAGAGTCACAGTCTAGTGCTCTAACCAACTGAGCTACACCCACCATCAATGTCGCACGCGAAAAGTGCGGCGATAAAGAATCATTCCGTAGGCGCAGACAGTCAAGTTTTCCGAAGAGATCGCAAGGCTACTTCCTGCGAATCCGAACCGCATGGCACACGCCAGGCAGGGTGGGACGTTGGCCGCACGGGTATTCCGAGCGCGCCCACAAGCTCGGAAACAAGGCTGGATCGAAGATGCTGCCAAGAGAGTTTAGGCGAGAAGAATTAGAATAGCGCTCGAGTCCATCTTTCTAGCGATGCCCACCAGAGTAGAGGGAAGGCGGTGGAGTTCGTAGTGAGTAACACATAAATCGGTTTCGTTGAGCTAACGGCTGTACCGATTCCGAGTTGTCCCTCGGCGTTGTATCCCCAACAATAAATATCGGCACCGTTCACGGCGCAGGTATGATAACCGGCAGCATGAACCGCGGTCACTCCAGTCGCAAGATCCTGAACGAGAGTAGGGGTGGTGGCATCGGTCGTCGTTCCATCGCCCACTTGCCCAACGCCATTGTAGCCCCAACAATAAACTTTTCCGTTCTGGATGGCGCAGGCGTGCCCTTCACCCGTTGAAATCGCTGTGACTCCGGCGCTCATCCCCGTTACATCCACCGGGGTTGAACTGTTCTCTTTTGTGCCGTTCCCAAGCTCACCAAAGAGATTCTTGCCCCAACACTTAAGTCCGCTGTTGACGATTGCGCAGGTGTGATAACCACCTGCCGCGACAGCTGTGACGCCAGAGGAAAGTCCTGTGACCGCTGTGGGAATTTTTTTTGTTGTGATTGTCTCGTCCCCCAACTGCCCATAAGTATTCATTCCCCAGCAAAAAAGCGCGCCATCTTGAATGGCACAGGTATGATCTCGACCCACCGAAATCGCGGTAACCCCCGACGACAATCCTTGAGGGACAATAGGGGAAAATTCGTCTGTCAGCGTATTATTTCCCAGCTGGCCGACATTGTTTCTCCCCCAACAGTAAAGCGCGCCTTCGTTGATGGCGCAGGTGGTGAACCCTCTTGTAGCGATAGCGGAAGTGGACTTAGATTTTAGGTCCGTTGGAGAAACAGGTAAACTCGAATCCTCCGTCGTGCCGTTACCTAAGCTTCCCCAGTCATTGTAGCCAAAGCAGTAGGGGTCGCTATCGATGAGGACGCAAGTGTGCGCGATTCCAACGGCGACCGCCGAGACTTCTCCCGTGAGCACGCTTGCCTTCACGGGAACAGAAGAGTCCGTGTCGGTCCCGTTCCCGAGCTCACCCAGCTCGTTGTAGCCCCAGCAATAGAGTTTTCCCCCGGCAGCGATCGCGCAGGTGTGATGCCTCGACCCATGTATTCCGGAAACACTTTGCGTCTCAGCCGAGCGAAAGCCACAGCCTTCAATTAAGAGGAAAAAGAAAATGAAGAGTACATTTCTCATGTCATGGTACCCATGGACCGGCAAGGGAGGGAGTGGGGCGTGGCTTGAAGAACCTTCCCACTCCGAGGCTACCGGCATCGCCCCAACAATAAACTTTGCTGGAGAGGAGCGCGCAGAAATATTGGACACCGGCAGTAAGTATTTCCGGAGTTCCCGGGAGTCCTGTTACGGCCACGGGAACGGGGCTATTGGTGGTCGATCCGTCCCCTAATTCTCCATGTTCATTTCTTCCCCAAGTGAAAGTCTGATCGTTGGCGACGGCAATTACGCTCCATGATCCGCCCTCGATATCCGTAACTCCAGAGGTGA
>JAHFAF010000359.1 GCA_023250715.1 Pseudobdellovibrionaceae bacterium
TTATTGGCAAGGACGACCAAGCTATTGGTCTGTTCGTCCGGAATAATTTTCGAGATGATGCCGCCACCACGAGTTCTTTCTAGTGAGCTTCTGCGGAAGCTTCTCGCCTGCCCGCCACCGCTGCGTTTGTCCCCATCGCCGTAGATTTCGCTCAGCATGTCGGAAATGGTCTTCGCGGAGTTATTTCTGATCTTTAAAACGTGAAGGGTTGTCTCGAAACTCTTCACATCCAAAACTTCCAACAATTCCTTCAAGCGCTGAATATTGGAACCCGTGTCCGTAATGATGATGGAGTTTGTCGGTTCATAGGCAAAAAGCTTTCCTTGTCTAGTGACTAGATCTCGGAACTCTCTCTGGACTTCATCCGCGTTGATGTACTTGAGCTGAAAGACGCGGGTAATGAATTGATCATCTCTGGGTGCATAATCTCCGGTATATGTTTTCACCGGCGCGCGTCGCGCTTCCGCGGACTCGATGATACGAATAAATTTTCCACTCTGTACGGTCGTCAACCCGTTCGCATCCAAGGCGGATAAGAATGCGGAGTAAGCTTCTTGGAGCGTCACCTGGCTCGGGCCGATGATGGTAATTTTGCCCCGGACTTTTGAGTCCAGAATGAAGTTCTTGCCGGTCCATTTGCTGATCAGGGTGACGACGTCGCGGATGTCCTTATCAGGAAGATCGAAATTTTTAACCTCGAGCCCTTTTACGGAAGGATCGAGCTCTAAATAATCATTCAGTTTTGGGGCGGCCGGAGCCTTTTTCGTCGTCGTGTTTCCCGGCGTGGTGAGAGGGGGAGTTCCCGCAGCGCGCGCTCCCGGGGTGTTAATTCTTACCGGGGGTGCGGTTCTCGCAGTTGGCGGAGGATTGTTGATCGGAGCTGAGGGTGGACTATTGGGCGGAGGTTGTATCGGCGCGCCCGCTACATTTCCTGGCGGAGGAGCTACGTTGGGCGGGGGACTGAATCCAAAATCATCGCCCGGTTCCTCGGCCGTAAAATCCGAGCCATCCGTCGGGGGAGGCACAGGCTTTGGCTCATTCTCCGCATAGACTCCCACGCAATAGGCGAACATCAGCGCAAGCGTGGCGATCGCAAATTTTCGAGGCACCAATACCACTATTTCACCTTGTAATTGAGAGAGGTCTCTTGGCCTCCCCGAATCACTCTCAAATCAACTGATGGAGCACTTCGAAGTCTTTGGAAGGCCTCAAGGCCTTTTCCTGCGTTGTCCAAAACGATGTCGTTTACCCCAGTTAGAATGTCGCCTTGTCGAATGCCTAGCTGGGAGAACGGGGAATTGGAATCTATAGATTGGATGAGAAATCCCCTGAATTTCCCGGTGCCTTGATCGATATAAGGCACTGCTCGTGCGGTCTGGAGAATTTCGTTTAGGTTCAGGAGTTGCTTGTCTAAGAAATCCTTCTTCACCGCGTATTCGGTATCGGAAACGGGCTGAATCCCCTCGGAAGGTACGCCGCCACTGAAGCTGGGACTGGAAACTCCAAGACCCGCGGAATCATCGGGAATTTCGATGAATTCCATGTCTTGTGTAGCCTTCACTTGAAAGCAAAGCTTCTTTCGCTCGACCTTCATGGCTTCATATTTTCCAAAAAAGGTTTCGCCCTTTTTCACGCCAATTTTTTGAGAGCTTCCCTCTTCCGTTACCAGGGCGACTGAAAACTTCTCATCTCCCATCACAATGGTTCCTTGAAGGCTCATTCTTTGAGTGGAGGGACGGGCTTGGGAAAAGCAGTCGAGAAGCCCCTGATCGAACGGATCAGGGATCTTTCCTTCTACATTGAAAATATTGCGCCGAAGAATGGAGTCGTAATCTTCGGTAGCTTGGTTGTTGGGACTAGCCATGCCTGCCGTTTTCTGAGGAAGGTTCGGATAGACCGGGCGGATAAAGAGCCCGATGACCCTAGCCGTCACTTCACTCAACAGGAATACTGCTAAGACAATCAGTCCAAGCCGTATCCATCCTACGTTTTGCGAAACATTCTTGAGCTCGACCTTTCTGAGATCGAGCTCGATGTTTTGCAGTTTTTTCGGAAGTCCCTTTAGCGACCCCCGAAGCTTTCCTAGCGTTGGTTTTTTTAAAAGCTTGCCACCACGTTGACGTGCTCCTTCGAGCCACTTCTTGAGGCGCTTGGGTACACCTCTAGAGGAATCATTTGACTTGTCGCGCACACGTCACCTGTGGTTCCAAATAAGGAAATGTGCAATGAATGGGCCATGCAATAGATACGCAGAACCCAGGCGTCGAACACACGTAAACCAACGACATTACGCACCATATCATAGACCCAATGTCAATTGGGAGACTCCGCGGCGCGAGAATCCGTGACAATTTGGCAAGTGGAGTCCGACGCACTAAAAAGGGCCAATGCCGGAGCGTTTTGAAAAGGCCTGTACCCACTTCGATAAGGGAGAATATTTTGAGGCACATGAGGAGTGGGAAGAACTTTGGAACGAAGCATATGGGCCCCGGCACGCCTTTTTGCAGGGGTTGATCCAGGTAGCCGTCGCCCTTCATCATGCCCGCAATGGAAATTTTCGAGGGGCTCACAAGCTTTTGGCCGGCGCGCTAGCCTACCTAGAAAAGGGAGCTTCGGACTCCTCTCCCGTGGATGTAGGAAAACTGCGGGACTTTGTCTTGGACTTCGAGCTGGCGATTCAAGCTATAGAATCTGGAAAAAACAAACAATTACCATTCTTTAAGCTTCCTTACGCGGCTAGTTAATTGAGGCAAGTTTCAAGGTGTAGTCCGTTGGACTGGCAAAGCTTTGAAAAGGCCGTGTGGGCGGAAGCCCATCCCCGGATTTGGTTGATCTGGGAATCTCTTAAGCGGTCCTGATCGAGGAAAAGGTCGTTGGCGGAGACGAGCCCCTTCTTAAACCGAGCCAAATTGTCGGCATAGACTCGGCGAGAGCTCTCTAAGGTTTTATCCCGAAGCTGGGCAGTCGAGACTGCTATCTCAAATGTTTTTCGGGCCGAATCGGACTCGCTTTTTGCCGCACGTTTTACCTTTTCGAGCTCCAGCTCCGCAATGTGTACTCCTTCGGTAAGAGCACGGTAATTGCCTAGGTTCTCAAACTTGTCGAAGAGGGGAATAGAGAGACCGATCTGGCCACGCCATTCGGCGCCAGAAAATTCGGACAAGCCGGTGGAGCGGAAATAGCCATAACTCAAGCCCAGATCAAGACTAGGAAAAAGTTTTCCGAGCGCTTCATTCCTTCGGCTCCGTGCTGCCTCTATTTTTAACGAGGCGGCCTGCCAGTCCGGCCTTTTTTGCACTTCGAAAGAGTCAAATTTTTTCTTGGTGAAAATATTCTTCCAGGGCCACTCTCGGGCGACCTCGGTGTCTCCCAATAGCGATTCGAGTTCGGCTTGACTGCTAGCTATCGTCATTTCGGCATCGCTCAACCGGGCTCGGGCATTGTCGAGATCGACGGCGAACTTTTCCACTTCTTGCGCGGCGAGAAGGCCCCTTTGATAACGTTCCTTCGCTATCTTCAAGGCCTCTTCCCTGGTTTTGAAAATATCTCGAATCGTCTCCGCCTCCATCTCGCTTTGAATGAGGGTCACGATGGATCGGATAGCATCGCTTTCAGTGCGTAGGATGAGATCTTCTAGAGTCTTTTCCTGCGCGGACACTTCGCTGCCTGCCGCGGAAATGGCGGCGGCATCGGCTCCAAATTTAAAAAGATTCAGATTAGCATTTCCATTCACGCCTTGGCGGGTACTAGTAAGGCCGTAACTGCCCGATTTGGAATGAGAGGCTTCAAGGGACAGGGTGGGAAGCCAACCGAGCCTCGATGACATATTGCGATCGGAAACCTGATTCACAGTCGCTCTTTGGATTCCAACGGCCGGGTTTCTATCGACGATTTTCTTCACGGCCTCGAGAAAACTCGCAGCCTGACTCGAAGACGGCACAAGAAAAAAAAGCACGAAAATAGAGAGGCTCTTTCTCCAGCGAAAACTTGGTATACGGATACGCCAGGCAGTGCTCTGGCTTCGTGATTGAAGGTAGCTTACGTGAAGTGCTGGGACGAGAAAGAGGGTCAAAAGCATCGAGACCCAAAGGCCCCCGCTTACGGCGATACCAAGGGGTTGTAGAATTCTTCCACCCTCTCCCATGCCGAGAGCGATGGGGAGCATGCCGAGTACGGTGGTTAAAGAGGTGATTAGAATGGGGCGAAGTCTTTTTCTTGCGGCCTCCAAGGCCGCTTCCGTCGCAGAGCGGCCCGCATCATGGAGGCGCTTGATGAAATCGACAAGCAGAATGGAGTTCGCGACTGCGATTCCGTTTAAGAGAATCACACCCAAGATGGAATTCAGAGAAAGTGTGCTTTGAAAGACATAAAGAGAGAGCAATACACCGATGAATCCTAAAGGTACGGAGACGAGGACCAAAATGGGTTCGGCGAGGGAGCCAAATTGAACGAGCATGACAAGAAGGATGAGTCCGATGGAAATGCCGACAGCCCAGCTCAATTGGCGGATTGCATCGGTGAGATCCTTATCCGCTTCTTCAAACGTGATTGTAGAATTGGTCTTGTGATCTTTTTGCCAGGCCGCTACGGCGGATTGTGCTTTTACTAAGTCTGCTTTTGCTTTTCCTTCGTCGCCCGTGTT
>JAHFAF010000055.1 GCA_023250715.1 Pseudobdellovibrionaceae bacterium
TTTCCGTAGCCCTCGCGATCCTCCGCCAATAAAAGGGTTTTTCCTATGTGTGCGCCGACGATAAAAGGCAGGCCTACCTCTTTGGCTTTCACATGGGCGCGCACCACTCCATACACTCCATCGAGATCGGCTACGGCGAGGGCTCTGTAGCCCAAAACCTTCGCCTGCTCCACCATCTCTTCCGGGTGCGAAGCCCCCTCGGGAAAGGAAAAGCATGTTTTCGCCGCTAGCTCTGCGTATTCAATCGAATGCCCCATGAATAAACCATTTCTTTTCCTCTGAAAAAATCCAGAGCGAAGGGGAAGACTCTTTCTCAGCGATAAAATACCGTCGCTGCCCTCCGCCATTCCACCACTCGGCCCACACCTCTTCGGAAGGTTTCAATACATACCGATCGGGAAAAGGAAAAGGCGTGGGCTTCGGCAAAAGAAAAAGTGGTCGATCGGGAAACTCCCTCCCCCGTGCCGTTGGTTTTTTTGATACCGGCCAGGAAAGACGCCAGGATTTTTCGGGAAGATAACTCTCCAAAAGCTCCGGAACCCCCACCTCCTCTTCACCGAATCTTCCCCTTAAACGCCCAATGAACTTGCCGAGCTCCTCCGAGCGATTTTCTAGCTTTTCGAACAAAGAAAGTTGGGCAGTGGAATAAGCCACCGTTTCGGCTATCTGGAGATGCAAACACACAAGAGGCGAGTCCCAAGAAAGGTTTCTAAAAAAATCCTGGAGCAAGCGCACTAGGCTTGTGGTGTCCTGGCAAGGATCGGAGATCTCCAAATATTTCAGGAGAGGCGCTGAAGACTCAAGGACAAATTCGAACTTGAGGACCTTGGCTGCTTGGGCGCGCCCTTTCAGTTGTGCTTCGAAACGCACCAGCACCGCACGCAATATGAAAAGCAAAGTTTCGAGTGAGGGAATCTCTTCGCCATCCACCGTCTCCTGAATTTTTTCTTGGGCCACATATAAAGGAGGAAGAAGTTCTTTTTTTCCATGCACCCACTCATGAAGCTCGAGTCCCAAATTTCCAAAACGGTGGGTGACCGCATCGCAGGAAAGCCCGGCGAAATCGCCTACGCGTTTTAACCCTACTCGCATCATAAAGAGGGCCAGCTGTTCGCGCTCGCGCTCTACCTCCCCCAAAGTCATGGGATCGCCACACTGAGCAAGCTGTTGAACGGGTAACGCCCAAAAAAAACCCTGCTGCTTCCCAGGGGGAAGCCACATGTCCCGAGGCTGTACGCACGAACGGGCCCACTCCATGCGATCCCCTACCACCCACTGCCTTTCCGTGGGTTCGAAGAAAGAGGAGAGAAGTTCGTCCGCCTTCAAAAGAAGATTCATTTCACCACCAAATACTTTTGCGGTGGAGCCGATCTCTAAATAAAGATGTGTGTCTCCATAAAGAGACACCTTGGGTGTGAACTGAAAGCAGGCTTCTGCGATCCTAGGCCCAGAGTGCTTTACCTTCAGATACAAGAAGCGTTTCACAGTTCATTTCCTTCACTAACCAATGGGGTAACTTCTCGGGACAAAAAATCACAATGCGCGATCTCGCCCTCTCGGCTTGCAACTGCAGCTTTCTTATAAATGCCGGAGGGCAGGCCCTTGATGGACGTAAAAAAATCCAACCAAACAATCCCGCTTGAGCGCCTTCCAATGCGACTTTCCACACTTCCATCGCCGCGGGCACCTTCGCGATGACGAGTTGGTGGAGAGGAAATTGGAAACGCTGAGAGAGTGCCTCTGGAAAAAGATATCCCTCATCGGAAACCCACAAAAAAAAAGTTTCTTCACCGGGGGAAAGCAAAGACAGCGTGAAATCTAAACGGGGCAAGCCTTTCCGAGAAGACACTTGCGCCAAACCGCCTCTCTGGAAAAAGCCGGCCATTTTTCCTTTGGACATTTCCATTTGATCCTTATACCGTACATATGTACGGTTATAGTGGGGGTTTGCAATTGGGAAATGAAGAAAAAAAGTTGAGCCCCAGACAGGCGGAAATACTCGCGTTTTTAAAGGAGTGTTGCGACGCTCGAGGCCGCCCTCCCTCTTACCGGGAAATTCAAAAACATTTTGGGTTGAGAACGGTCGCCACCGTTTACGAGCACATGAAGGCACTTGAGGAAAAAGGCGCGATTCAGAAATTAGATGACGCACGCAATGAAAGACGCGCAAGAAATTTAGTACCCAAGGGCTTTGAGCCCCTGCGTGGAAAAAAAGTTCCAATCTACGGGGAGGTCGCTGCAGGATCCCCCCGAGAAGCTCACCAAATAGATTTCGGAGAGCTACTCGTCCCTGCTGCGATCTCCTCCCATCCCACATTTTGTTTACGGGTCACTGGCGATAGCATGGTCGACGCCGGCATTATAGAAGGTGATTTCTTGGTGGTTGAGAAAGGGGCTAAAATTGCAAACGGTGATATTGTGGTGGCTCTCGTGGAAGGCGAAACCACCGTAAAGCGCTTCTACCGTCGTTCCGACGGGGTTTATCTAGTCCCGGAAAATAAACGTTTTAAAGAGATGAAAGTCTCGGAGCAACGGCTCGAGATCCAGGGCAAGGTAGTAGGCTTGCAGAGGAAGATTTAATGCCAGGGTCGACGACTCTCCCGCCGCAAATCATGGTTATTTTTACCCTAGAAGGATCGCCCTCTTGGTTGTTCTTGTAGCGCGAAGAAATCGACAGAGAAAAGTTCGGTAGCAAAGTTTGCTGGAGTGAGTGTCACCTTCTGCGTAAGCGCTCGGCCTGTTTTGAGTTCCGCGCGCAAGGTGTAGGTTCTCTCATGCGCAAGGGTATCGGGAATAGCGAACGTTCGATGGATAGTATTTTCATTTCCTTTCATTCTGACGTCATTGATGTAGAGCACGGCATCGAACGGAATGAATACATGCAGGGCGCCTTTTCTCAGCGTCTTTTTGTCGGGAAGTTTGGGAATGCCGTAAGCCGTGTCTTTTCTGAGAAGAATTCGCCTGTGATAAGGTGTCCTGGGCGCCACCAAAAACGCATCGGAAGCCATTACTAGACCAACCTCATGCGGTTCTATTTTCATGAACAAGGAGATCACGGCTTGTCCGGTAGAAATATCCGCGCCAACGATTCCGGTAAAAGCGTCGAAACGCAAATATTGCATCTCATACATGGAGAAATCATTCCGTCCGTTTAGATGGCTTAAACTATCCCAGGTATGAGTTAACAAACCACCGACATTATATGGAGTGGGACTCAGGGGATTAGCACTGGTGACCCATTCTAGGTCGACTTTTGACTGGATCCAATTGAAGCTAGGGCTGTCTTTCTCGAATTCAATGGGAGAAAGGTAGGTGCCAGGTACCGCAAATTCCATTCTTACCGGGGGGTCACCTGCGCCATTCTTGTACACGCGGAAAGTTCCTACGCGCCCAAAGCTCGCCGAATAGAAGATTCCGAAAATAGATGTTTCCGTCCATTGAATGATCTCAATGCTATCTCCGGTAGGGCCCATCAAAACCATCGGGCGGTATTTGTCGTCAATTTGAAACGGCGAAATCTGTATCGGTAACGAGCGTACTGATTGTTTGTCTGAATCGGAGGGCTGCAGTAGGACACTGGGAAGAAAAGTTAACGTTCTTTTCGCAATAGTCGGATCGCCTTTGATCGGAGCTCCCGTCACATTGACGGCAATCGAAAAAGGGCGAAGCATATCGCGATTCTCAAAATGGATCTCCCCGCGGTATTCACTATCAGTAAGTGCATTGGATGGAAAAGAAGAGGAGATCTTAATCCCTTCGTTCACCTCCAGGGGGAAGGGGTGCATTTTGAATCCGCATTCACTGCCGAGGATACTATCGAGAAAGGCCTTTTCTTCCGGGATTGCCTTAAAGGTACAAGCCCCACAGCTGAATCCATCCTTTGTTCGCTTGCACATGCCAAGGCTCATTTGGGGACCGACATTAGGGAAGTTCACTTGACCGCGGTAAGGGTTGATTTCAATGTCTTCAAACTTATTGAGACTGCGAATTACCGCATCTTTCACATCCGGATCGATTTCCGACTGCCCCAGAATTCTTCCCCGAATTACGTACCCCTCCATAGGAAGCCATCCAAAAGAAAGGAGCCCGCTTTGCTTTGTCGCTTCGAGCTGCAAAGTATGAAACATCGGGTGCTCACTTCGATAGCTCCCCGTCAGTAAAGGCATGATCGGAACGTCTTTGTAGATATCGTAAATTTTCGGATTTTCGAATTTCTCCACTTCTCTTAGATCAGAGAGATGGCTCGGGCTAAGGTAGTGCAATTCGATTTCACCGTTTTTCACCACCCCGCGCACGGTCTTCATTTTTCCGCGGATGCGGTTCCCTTCATCTTCAATGTGAGTGTTTAGAGTGAGATCTTTAGCGTAGCCGGTGGCCACCGCATCCAAGATCATTTCGTCCGCTGACCAGTCATAATCAGGAACGAGATAGAAATGAGTCAGGTACTCGTGGGAACGGAACCCGCCAAAGGAGAGTTTCAGATAGGCTGCAAGCCTGGGCTTTTGCCCGTGGGCAGCCGGAACATAGACCGTATCTAGCACTGTTGCGATCTTCAGTCCCGTGTCGGGAAGCTTAACAAAGCCCGCGTACCGCCCAGGTTTGAGAAGGTTCGGGTCTTGGGCCCCCAACAGATGGGTGGTAAGCACAAATGTAAGTAGCCAAATATGCATGCAAATTTTTCTTTGTATAAACAATTTCCGCCGCCTTTTCTTTCTCGCGTGTCTTAGCACGTTTTGAATAGTTTCATAAGGAGGCGAATTTAGGAGACCTTCGCAAAAGGTAACCAAAAGGTGGGGTCCTGGGCGTGGCCTTTGGCAGCTGACTCGCCGCCGAACCGAGGAGACTGATCCGGAATGTCCATCCAGTCCGCTTTATCGGTATAGAAGACATAAGACTTCGGGAATAGGGAAAAAAAATGACTACCGCACTCTGGACAAAAGTTACGCGTCGCCTCAGGCGAGGCTTGGAACCTCTTAATCGAGGGCTGTACCTTATAGCGAATAGCCCCGCAGTAACATTATCCCTGCAGGAAACTAATATTTCGCCAGACACTCGATCGAGGATTGCTCTTCGTCTTCTCGCACGGAGATGACGAGCTTTCCCGTTACCGGCTTGGACTTAACTTTAACATCGGCGCTTTCAACTAAGTCTTCCGTGGAAAATGTGTAAAAGCGATCCTCGGTATCGCAGGTCCAGAGGTTATATGAGAAATGATCCTGGTCGATCGTGGCGCTGTAATAATCCCCTCTCCACTGCCAGGCTAATTCATCGCGCTTGGGTTTCGTTTGGGGTGTTGAGCCCTCTCCGAATACGACTAGCGCGTGATCCGCCGAGGGAATCTCAGACCGATCGGTAAGGCCTTCGATTCTCGTGTAAATAACGTCCTTGTTTTTTCCGCAAACCATTTTTTTCGGGAGACGAATCTCCGAGGCGAAAGTAACTGAAGCAATGAGGGAGAGGGCCAACACCCAACGCATAGTCAAATCCTGTGTGCCAAAAGTTACGGAGGGGAAGAACTATTCGTCCCCAACCCGAACTCATTCGTCGCGCTGACGACTCCGGAAGTCAAGTGGGTCATGACATGGCTTAAGGCCTTCCCCTTAGGGACGAGTTTCACGAGCTCGGACTCGAGAAGTCCGGAATCCAGAAGATCGCGCGCAGTTCTACTCTTAGTTTCTTTTTCGTAATCAGTAAGGAGTACCTGAAGACGCACAAGCTCTCCTTCTTCCCAACTACTTGGCTCCACATACTCTGCATTCATTCTTTCCATGAACATTTTTCGAATATAGAGAGTTCCGCCCGACATGCCGGCACCCAAGTTGGCGCCCACTTCGCCGAGGACGACGACGGTACCGCCCGTCATGTACTCGCAAGCGTGCATGCCGACCCCCTCGACCACAGCCATAGCGCCACTATTGCGAACCGCAAAGCGATTACCCGCGAGACCCAAAACATAGAGAGCGCCACCCGTCGCTCCGTAAAGAGCGCAATTTCCGAGAATCGTATTTCTTTCCGGTACAAAGGTGGCCTCGAGTGATGGCACGATCACGATTCTACCGCCGGACATCGATTTTCCGACGGAGTCATTCGCCTCGCCTATGAGTCGAACATTCATCCGCTCGTTCAAAAACACGCCAAATCCCTGCCCGGCACTCCCCTTGAAAACAAAACGCAGTTCCTGGGATCGCTTTTTCCCCTGCAGCGTCGCAAGCGCCGCTCGATCCGCAGGGCGTATCGAGTAGAAAAGTTCGCGCTGTCCGGCTTCCACATCTGCCATCACCTTGGAATTCAACTCAGAGACGGGCTCTCGATAAGGATTCCCCGTTGCCAAGCCCTTTGCAGGGGTAGGCTGAAGGAAAATCTCGAGATTAATGCCTCTTTCTACTATCCATTTCTTGTGACGAGGATCGGCTTCAATCAGATCCGAGCGGCCCGAAAGATCCGCCAGGGTTTTAACTCCTGCCGCCGACAATTCCGATCTCACATCTTCAGCCAGGAGCTTTAATAATTTTACAACGTGATCTTTGGTACCTCGATAGAGCCGTTTAAATTTCGGATCGTGAGTTGCGATGCCGGTCGGGCAAGTGTTCTTTTCGCAAACGCGGGCCATAATACAGCCTTCGGCTACCAATAAAAGCTTTCCGAAATCGAACTCATCCGCCCCGAGAACTGAGGCAATAAAAATATCCCGTCCAGTCGATAGACCTCCATCCACCCTAAGAGTGAGATAATTTCTCACCCCTTGAGAAGAAAGAGCGCGGTGCACTTCGCTAATTCCGAGCTCCCATGGCAAGCCTGCATGCTTCATCGATCCCAACGCAGCAGCACCTGTCCCGCCGTCATGACCGGCGATATGAATCACGTCAGCGCCAGCCTTCGCTACACCCACCGCTATCGTTCCAATATTTTCACCCGAAACAAGCTTCACACTAATGCGACAGTCCGGTTTTAGCTGGCGAAGCTCATAGATAAGCTGCTTTAAATCCTCGATGCTATAGATATCGTGCATGGGGGGCGGAGAGATGAGATCTACACCAGGCTCTGAGTGCCGCGCGCGCGCAATGGCCGCATCCACTTTTGCGGCCATGAGCTGCCCGCCTTCTCCGGGCTTCGCCCCCTGCCCGATCTTGATTTGAATTTCATTCCCGGCCACAAGGTACTCGGCCGTCACACCGAACCTTCCGCTCGCCACCTGCTTCACGCTAGCGGTAATCCCATCCGTGAAATAATAGGGATTCTCTCCCCCTTCCCCGCTATTGCTTCTTCCTCCAATCTCGCGCATGGCAAGGATAATATCCCTCTGAGCTTCTGCACTGATGGCTCCAAAAGACATCGCACCCGATCCGAAAGTCCGCAAAATTTCCTCTTGCGATTGAATTGCATCCAAAGACAAAGGCTTCTCGGCCCGCTTGGGCCGTAGGAGATGACGGAAACTGATCGGGTTCGCCTCGGCCGAAGACTTCAGATACTCCTGAAATTTAGATTCATCCGTTCGAACGGCCGCATGCAAAAGTTTTGTCCGCAAGATTGTCATCGAGTGGTGCTCGCCCTTAAGTTGCTTCGGATCCTCCTTATAAAGATAATTGTGAATGAGCCCCGTCTCTCCCCGCGTACTAGTCAACGGATTCGGGGAACAATTCTGAAGCTGCCGTTCGATGAGTTTCTCCAAACTCAATCCCCCCACGTAACTGGGGTGCAAGGGAAAAAATTCTTTGTGCACATCCGGACCTAGTCCCAAAATCGTGAAAAGCTCGGAGGCCTGGTAGCTACGAACAACCGATACGCCCATCTTGGACATTATTTTCAAAACACCGCTTTCAAACGCACCGATACACTTGAGCTCGCGGACATCAGGCGAAATATTCTCATCCACCGGCAAGGCCGCATGCCCCTGCCTCGCAAGTTCCAAAGGAAGGTAGGGACAAACCGCCGCCGCCCCGAAAGCAATTAGCACTGCGACATCGTGCGGACTTCTCGCTTCTCCGGTCTCTACCACTAAAGCGGTACGAAGACGCATCCCTCCCTCATTCAGACCTTGAACGAGAGCACTCAAGAGAAGGACACTTGGAATGGGTGGGCGCTCGAAGCTAGCGTTGCGATCACTTAAAATAAGCATGCTACTGCGATCTTTCAGCGCATTTCCCACCTGGAGTTTCAGACTCTCTAAAGTCTCGCGAAACCCAGCAATTCCCCTTTCACGTGGAAACGTCATATCGACGATAAATGCGCCCGGCCAAGGCCCTTCGAATCCTTTTTTCCCAGTGAGCGATTTCAAAAACTCCATCTGGCCCAGAGTCAAAACTGGTCCTGGCAATTCGATGCCGCTCTTCAACGGCAAAAGCTCTTTCGGCTCGAAAATATTGGGCCGCCTGCCAATCACGCTCGTCATATTGGTTACTAGTTTTTCTCTCAAGTAGTCCAGCGGCGGATTCGTGACCTGTGCAAAACACTGATAAAAATAATCGAAGAGAGTTCTCGTTTCGGAAGAAAGAGCCGCGAGACGGGCCGTATCGCCCATCGAGCCGATTCCCTCCCTCCCTTCGGTCAACATCGGCAGAAGAACTTTCTTTAAATCTTCCTCCGTGTAATTGAATACCTCCAGCTTTCCCAGGTTGAAACGATAGTTGGGCGGAGGCGAAAGTCGATCCAGCGGGGTGAGCCTCGAATCAAAAGTCGCATCCCGATTCTCTCGGGATTGGCTAGCGTCGACAAAATGAAACTCTCCGCTTCGTAAGTTCACCCGAACGGAACCGCCACCGCTAAGAGAGCCTTTGGCCAAAACTTCATTCTCGGGAATTTCAAAAGAGCCCGCCTCACTGGAAAGAAAAAAATGCTCGCCGGTGTGAGCCCAACGGCAAGGACGGAATCCGTTGCGATCCAACCGCGCGCCGACACTTCTGCCATCGGAGTAGGTAAATAATGCGGGGCCATCCCAAGGTTCCATCGCCCTTCCCCAGAATTTGTAGAAGGAATGGGGATTATTCGCCTGAGGCATCAAGATAGCCATGATGTCTTCCGGATGCGGAATACTGCTTCGAAACATCAATGCTTCGATCATTTCATTCACGCTGCCGGAATCACTGATTCCGATATGAGTCAAAAGTTCGTCCTGCCGCAAACCCAGCGCACGCTCTCGCGCGTAGGCCCAAGCACGATTACCGGAGATCGTATTAATTTCCCCATTGTGGGCCACCACACGAAAAGGCTGAGCCGTGTCCCAAGCCGTCGCCGTATTCGTGCTAAAACGACGGTGAAAAAGAACGAACCGGGTCTTGAACTCTTCGGATTGAAGGTCAGGATAAAAATTCGCCAGTTTCACGGACGGCAGAAGTGCCTTGTAAACGACCGTGCCTGCGGAGAGTGAAGCAAAGAAGAATTGCTTAACGATTCCTTCCTCGCGTAAGCGACTCCTTGTCAGCTGCTTTGCGGAATAGAGTAACTTTTCGAAAGCATAACGAGAAGTACACTGGGCGGGGCGCCGAATGAATGCCATGAGAAACTCAGGCCGGGTCGCTCGACCCGAAACGGAAAGAACCGAATCGTCCGTCGGAACTTTTCGAAGGTGATAAACCTCCATGCCTAAGTGATTAAACGTCTCTTGGAAAATTCTAAGGGCCTGAAACTGAGAGGTCATCTCCCCCGAAAGCAAAAGATGCGCGAGTGCATCGCCCTCTGGAAGGCCTAATAGTCTTCTAGGGATGTCGGTCAAAATTCCCGCACCGTCGCCAGACGAGCCATCGGGGCTTGATCCTCCACGGTGCTCGAGATTCGTCAGCGCTCTGAGACCGCGATCTAAATTTTCCCGGGAGTAGTCGTTTCGAAGACTTGCGACAAATCCTACACCGCAGGAGGAGTGTTCCTGTGTTCGCACGGATTTCCGTTATAAAATACTTGAGTTAAAATGCCTACCCTCAATCCAAAGAAGTGAATGATTTCTGCGAGATAAGGCAGGGGCCACACTAGGTGGCCCCCACCATCGGGCAAGTTTTACTTAATACTAGGGACCAATACTAAACAGAGTGTGGATGGCAAATTCTTAAAGAAATTCAGCAAATTGCCGATAAGTCCTAATATGGCAATTCGGATTTTTCTGTTGGAAGACGATCGGGCCGTGGCGAAAAGCGTTGTGTTTGCACTACAGCTCGAGAAATGGATTGTGGACCATGTCAGCACGTTGGCAGAGGCCCGGGCCTATGTTGAGAACCAAAGGCCCGATCTTCTTCTTCTAGACGTGAGCTTGCCCGACGGAACTTCTTACGAGTTCGCGAGAGAGGCGATCGACTCCTTACCGGGAACACCGATTCTCATGCTGACCGCACGAACGGATGAAGATTCCGCCGTGAAGGGTTTCTCCTCCGGTGCAATGGACTACATCCGAAAGCCAGTCGGCGCGCGTGAGCTAGTGGCCCGAATTAAGAAAGCCTTGGGAGACACCGAGTCTTTGAACTACGGCCCCATCCAATTGCGGCCTCACGAGCGGAGCACGCTCATTCATGGGAAAAATATCTCCTTAGCCCCTCGTGAATTTGATATTCTTTCTCGTCTCATCCGAAAACCCGATGCCGTCATTGCACGCGAAGAGTTTCTTAACCGAAATAATTCCTCCGAGGACACTTCCGACCGAGTGATTGATTCTCACTTAAGCAAGCTAAGGCGCAAGCTTCGAAAAGCAGGGGCGACGGAGGTAGAAATCCAAAGTATTTATGGATCCGGATATAAAATCACGAGAAAGGCCGGATGAAGAAGTCGTTCTTTTTGCGATCTACATTCCTCTTCACCGCATTGACCTTTTCAATCCTATTGATGGTGGGCAATGTCGGGAAATATATCCGCCAAAAAGTAGTGGGTTATCCTTTCCATAGAGAAGCTGCGATCGAACTTGCACAGATTCTGGAAATGGGCGGGAGAAAAGCTCTCCCCGAAAACATTGTGCGCTTAGAGCATTTTGTAAAGACCCTAAAAGTGCTAAGTATAAATTATTGGATTCTTGATTCCAACCTTAGCGTACTTCGGGGGTCCGCTCCGCTAACAGTAACCTTATCGAAAATTCCTGATGCCGCCGTGGCTGATATCATCGATGATCCGAACTACGTTTACATCGTTACCCGTATTAATTGGACCGAGCCGGGCATTCTACTCATGCAGACAGAAAAATTCCAAATACTGGGATCTGCCTTCGCCCGATCTTTCACTTGGTGGGTCTTAGCTTTTCTCGTCTTAGCTTCCGTTGCCATCTCTGGAATCGTGCTTCTTATTTTTAGAAAAAAGAGCGTAGAAGCAAACCACGTATTGAACTCTCTCGCCCAAGGCAATTTGAAAGCTCGCTTCCACATTTCTCGACTGGATGAGGTGGGCCAACTCATGAATAGCTTCAATAAAATGGCGAATCAGGTTGAAATCCTAGTCTCAAAACTAAGAGAGTCGGAAAAAAAGCGTCTTATTCTCCTAAGAGAGCTCGGTCACGATTTAAGAACCCCACTTACTTCCGTCCAGATAACGCTAGAAACGATTCACGCTCATTTCCATGAAGTCCCTCCGGAAGAAAGAGAGAGCATGATAGAAATGGTGCGATCTGAAATCAGCTACATGAAGCGTCTCACTGAGTTCCTTTTTGCGCTCTCGGAAGCAGGCGATCCCGACTATACGGTGAAATTTGACAGGGTCGATCTCCTCACCCTTCTTCGCAAAGAGACTGGCGAACGCGAAAAAGAAGGAAGGAAAAAAATGCAACTACGAATCGAGGGAGAGGCACCCATTTCCGGCGATCCTACCTTGCTTTCTCGCTTACTCAGAAATGTAGTGGAAAATGCGCTGCGCTTCGCTCGAACTGAAGTCGAAGTGAGGTGGGTGGCGGATTCTCGTGGAGGGGGTGTGCTCTCTATCATCGATGACGGAGAGGGAATGTCGCCTGATAAAATTGCAGCATTCGGAACGCCGAGAAAACTCTCGGCCGGGCCAGAGGATATTTTCCACAGTAAGTCTCTTGGTATTGGCTCCTCCATCGTGAAAGCCATCGCCGACTTACACGATTGGAAGCTCGAGATAAAGAGCAATTCCGGCGAGGGAACTACTCTCTGTTTTCATATTCCCGCCTATTCGGAGCAATCTCACTCGCAAGATCAGGCTGCCTAATTTCCCTTTCGCCGCCCGCGCTTACGCTCTTCCGTCGATTTGGCCGAACAGTTCTTCAGGGGGAATTGTAATTTCAATTGATCCCCTTCTCGCCCAAGAACCGTGCCTTTGAGCTCGGAAATTAGTGGAGAGTGTATCGTCACTTCCAAGATAGAGTTCTCATTCGCTTTTGTTTTCCCTTCCCCCTCTCCCATTTCCCGAATGGCGATGGTCCGGCTACGAAACTGATGTTCAGGAGCCCCAGGACGCTGACAGCGAGTCACTCGACCATCTTGTTCATCAATGGAACACCGCAAGTTTTCGGATAGATTGACGCTGTCGCTTTTCCCCTTCTCGTCGGTATACCAAAATATGGTTTCGAAATTATCCGGTCCAGGATCACAGAGAATCAAATCAACCCCACTCTCTCCCCGAGAGCATACGATCTGACAGGCAGAGGAGACGGAAAGGGGAAGCAGAACACTTAACAAGACAAAGAAAAGATTACGGTTCACGGCGGCCTTTCGAAAGGAACATATCCGATCCGCTTAACATATTTATGCATCGAGTCAAATACTTGGTTTTAGGTCGTTCTACGTTTCTCCCAGCCCGACTTAAGAGCGCGTTCTTTTTCGACTTCCAATTCCGGCTTTTGCTGGTGGTCTATGAGAAATCGCACGAGCTGCTTCGGATCATCGGTGCGCGGCGAGAGCCATTCATCGTAGTCCCGCTCGGCTAGAAACACCGGACTGCGATCGTGGCCAATCTTCTCGACGAAGGGAACCGGCTCATGCGTGATCACTGTAAAGGAATCCACTACCTCTCCCGTTTCTCTAGAGGTCCACTCTTCCCAAAGCCCGGCTGCCACCAACATTCCGTGATGAGGCGGTTCGAAACGCACCATATTTCCCGCGTATTCCCCCGTGTAGATGGGCTCGATGAAATCGGACATGGGTACCAAGCAATGACGCCGGATAAAGGGATCTTTCCACGTCGGTTTTTCGAAGATTGGAACTACTTCGTGTTTTTTTTCATCAAAGCTCAATAGGCGGGCGTTGTGAGTCGCAAACTTCACCCGTTTCTCCTTGGACCATTTGGGAACAAGGGAGAATTGCATTTCCTTCAGAACGCGAGTGAAACCCTCTTGAACGACAACGGGTGCTGTCTGATATGGCAGCACCCGTTTATTTTCTATCTCCATCTCCGCATCGAGTTTCGCTCGAAACATTTCGGAGAGGGTCTTGGCTTTTACTTTAATCGTGTACTGGGCGCACATAGTCTATATTTGCGAGGGCTTTAGCCCGAAGCAATCTCATTGTTAAAATCTAGATCAATGAGACTGCTTCGCCCAAGCTCGCAGATACGGTCATTTAGCTTCAAGCAGAGTAATCCGCCAAGCCCCGCGTTCGGAACTTCCGAGCCCGCAGAATCCGCCCACCACGGGCCGCTTCAATTCCGTTTGGTAATATTGGACTAGACGGCCGCGATCCGCCTGGCACTTGTCATAAGTAGCGTACAATTCAGCGGATGGGCTGAACTTCAGGCTTCGATTGAACGGAAAAATCGAGATGAGCTCGTAATACCCTCCAACACTCTCCGCGGCGCAAAAGGAAACTACAGGCAACGGTTGGTATTTCGAGAGAATTGCCTCGAGCTCTTGGATCGAACCCAAGCATTTCTCCTTTTCCGTGACTTTAGTGACGGTAACATCATCCAAAGTTACTCGGCTTGGCGCATAGTAGAACACAGTCAATCTTCCATAACCCACGCTCGAACGGAAACGGGCCCAGCGCGCATCCACCCCCTGCGAAAGGAGGTTTGCCGTAATCATTTCAGTGAACGATTTCTGCGAATACCCGAGGACCGATCCGAAAATATAAGCACCCGCATGACGAGGAGATTGCTTCGCCTCCCCAAACGCATCCATTTGCACGGCCCAAGGATAATCGCGGTCGTATTCTTCAAACGAGCAATAGTTAACGACAGGAGTAAGGCCAGTCGCTCGAGCGAAATGTTCTACTTCCGCCCCTAGTGCCGCCTTACAATCCGCTTCCGTCTTGAATCCACCCCGTTCATCCAAGGACGAATCAAGCGAATTCGTGGAAACATGAGGGACCACCGCATGAGCACGGTAAGTCACGCGAATGGTATTACCCGTTTTCCCGATGAGGGTGCAGAGAGACTCAATCACTTCGAGTCCCGTTACTTCCTGGAAATGAACACCAATTTCTTTAGCAACCTGATGGCAGTCCCCAAAATCTTTCGGGTATTGCTTAATTTCGAATACCTTATCCTCGGCCGCAAAAGCCGCAACGGACAGGAACATTAGAATAAACCCAAGTCTCATGTAGCACCTCCCTATGGAGGCGGAGTCTATTCCTGCACTAGCCGAACCGCATGACTCAACGTGAGAAGATAGACGCTGGCTGAACCCAGAAGAATCATCACGACCACAATGGCCGGAACGGTAGGTAGACGGGTGAATCTAAGGGAAAGAAGAAACCCGCCATAGGCGGAGACTGCGGCGAGAATGCTAGAGAAGAGAAAATGGAAACGGATACCTCGGCCCGTGATGCGCGTAGCAAGTGTTGTAGGCAAGAAGAGGCAGGCGATGGTGAACAAAAATCCCAAGTACTGCACACAAAAGGAAAGTGCTACGACGAGGAGCCAAGGAAAAATTTGGGCCGGTGAAAACGATGTATGCACCGTCTCTTTCCCGAAGACCGTCTGGTGGAAGGAATCCTTTGAAACCACCCTCCACTCTCGACCTATGTATCCAAGGGCGAAAAGACCCAACATCGAGGTCACAAACGCCTCGGAATTACTAAGCGTAGCCAGATCTCCAAAGAAAACCTGACTCATGTGACTTTCAAGCGGAGGAAAAAGGACGCAAACCAAATATCCAAGAGCCAGAAGAGAGGCAAAGAGAGAGCTGTAGACCGTATTTTTCGAAGCCTGCCGTTTGCGCACGAGCCGCTCGGTCATCAAGAAAGTAAACACCGAGAAAAGTCCTGCCGTGAAAAAAGGGCCCACCGCTATCCAAGCCTCAGTCGCATCGAGAAGCTTAAAAAAGCCCAAGCCGAGAAGCACTCCGAGTGTTGCCCCCTGACCGACACATAGAGTTTGCATGGCCTTATCACGAGCGGCGAGCTGCGCCCCGATGAGCGCAAGCGCGGGGGCCATGAGCATCCCGGCAAGAATGGCCCATTTATAGATGGAGACAAGTTCGGTCACTTCGCTGCCTTTCCGAGCTCAATGCGCACGACAGGAACACCAGCGCCTTCCAACTCAGTAATTCCCAAGTGAGACACTAAGATCACAGCACGCGTTTCCTCGCTGTCCTCTCGCAAGTAAGTCAAGACGGCCTCGAGCATTCCGTTCTGACTTTCATTATCTAGATGGTTGAATGGCTCATCCAAAATGAGAAGGCGTGGAGAATTCAGAAGTACACAGGTAAGAAGAGTTCTCTGGCGTTCCCCACCGCTTGCGGTATTCCACGTCCTATTCAACTGATCGGCATTCAGGAGCCGGAAACGAGTAATCTCTTCTTCGGGAATTCTTTGATTGAGATCAATCTCAATCACTTCAGAAAGGGTAAGCGGCAAATGAAATTCCAAACTTTGCAGCTGCGGGATATAGGCGATTTCTTCCGTGTCCACATTTGATTTTAAAATCCCGCCCCCGGTAGTCGCATGCTCGAGACCTTCCAAAAGCTGCCCCAATAGAGTGGATTTTCCGGAGCCATTCGGCCCCGTGATAAGAAGGATCTGCCCGGCAAAGAGCTGGAAATCCAGATGGTGAAAGAGGCGTCTCCCTTCTGGTGTGGACCAGGAAAGGCCGGATGCGTCCAATAAGGGGCGATTATCTGATCGGGGTTGGGGAATCATAAGGATGGTAATTTTCTATTATACTCTCAATATTTAGTTTCTCGAACGGGAGGGTGACGCTTTTTGGCAGTGCCGTTTTTTGTCTGATTATCTTTGAGTTTATCGACGATTTAAGTGGATTTGACACTGCGTTTCATTTATCCTCACGCTTCAGAAAATTTTCCAAATCTATCGAAGGCGTAACAGGGGGTTTCATGGGTTTTCGCGGGTGGCTATTTCTCTGCGTCGTATTGTTTCTGTCCGGGTGTGGTGGGGATAAGAATCAAACGGGCCAATATTCGGATAGTTACAATCAGGGGGCAACTCCCCAACAAGGTCAGGGCCAACTGCAGCAGCAACCTCCCTCGAATGACGGCAGCGCCATCGGGCCGCAAACAGATCTGAGCAACAATCCGATCCTAAATCCTTCCTCGAATTTGACACCGCCGCCTGGAAATCCGCTCAGCGACCCAAGAACGACAAACGTCGCTCCGCTAGTGCAGCCGACTCCGGTGGTAGCGAGAAATTCAAACTTCGAACAGACGTTGAGCTACTTCAAAATTCTCACAGTTTACTACCAGGGAAATGAGCACTGGGCCTTTCCTGGAAACAAAGCTCAAGTGCTCACGGAAACTCTTTTCGAAAGAGTCCCGCACTTCAATATCTCGAAGTTCAACTGCGAGTACCGGCAGGCAATGTACGAAGGGTATCGCGGCTACCGCGCGATTGATCTGGCGCTTTGTCGAATGGGAATTCGCAACATAGACACGGGCGCTTTATGATCCGAGGGCTCGTCTAGCGAAGCGAACCAGCCCTGGGTTCAATCCGAGGGCTCGTCTAGCGAAGCGAACCAGCCCTGGGTTCAATCCGAGGGCTCGTCTAGCGAAGCGAACCAGCCCTGG
>JAHFAF010000360.1 GCA_023250715.1 Pseudobdellovibrionaceae bacterium
CCGTCCTCTTCCCATGTAGACCGGCTTAATTTCAGGACTAGGCATCAATTGTTTCGCTGCCTCATAAGAGCAGAAGAACATGGCAACGGACATGGTGACGTCGCCGTAGAGGGTCGGAAAGAAATAATTCTTAGTTACTTTTTCGTCGAGCCTGAGAGGTTGCGCCGCATGACGCAAGCGGAATTGTCGGTAAAAGGCGCTTTGAAATAGAGCCCCGTTTTCAAGCAGTTTGTCGTCGTAGGTAAGTACGGGAGTACCAGACCACGCACGGGGGGCGACATTGCCATCGCGTTCTTCTGAAACCTCTTCCTGATGCGTCGGTTCACCCATGGCCGCTAACTGATAAAAAAAAGTGAAAGCCGCCAATAAGAAAACGCTGATCCTTCTCGTCCCCATTTTAAATCGTCCTCCTGTCTAGTGTTTGTATGTCCTTTAAAAATTAACATCTTTAGTTTGATAAAAATTTCAAAAGTGCTTCATTAGTAATATCAGGTTGTTCGTATTGCGGAAGATGGCCCGCCTCCGGTACGGATACAAACTCAACGTCCTTCAGTGCCGCAATCGCTTTGGTGTGGTTACTGTATGGAAATGCGTGATCCTCAATTCCCCAGATGAGAAGAATATGCCGACCCTCTCTTCCAAGTGCTTCGTATCCTGAAAGATACTGTTGGAGCGGAACTGACCGAAAGGTCGAGAGGATCGCTTTTTTCGATCCTTTGAATCGCAGTTGGGACTCGAACCGTTCTTGAAATGTTTTGAACTGATCGGGATGGTAAAAGTATTTTCTATTATGCTCCGCCAAGGTTTTGTCGCCAGTAAGATTCATTAGATAATCGCCTAAGAACGGAACCGTGATCAATTTTGCGAGCGGTGAAGCCTGTAGGGGAAACCCAGCCGGTCCAACGAGTGCGACCCGGCGAACGAGTTTGGGATATCGCCGGGCGAGTTCGGAGGTGATGATGGCTCCCATTGAGGAACCCACCAACGTAAGAGGAGTCGAGACTTGAAGGGCATCAATGAGATTTTTTATTTGTCGAACGAACAGGTTCAAGTTGTATGGCCCTTTGACCCTATCGGAAAAGCCACGCCCATAAAGATCGAGGCGGAGCACCCGAAAGCCTCCATTCGTCAAAGCTTCGTTGGTCTTATCCCATACGATCATGGGGCCTGAAACGCCGTGAATGAGTACAACGACTGGGCCGTTCTCGGGGCCAGACAGCTCATAATGGGTCACGCCGTCTTCCAACCGGATGAATTTTCTTAAATCCTTCGATTTCAACGCGACCCGCGTTTGCTCGTTTAGTTCGCGGTCTTCATGATCTTGATTGAACGTAATTAAGCGATGAATACTGTCGGACACAGAAGCGTTGTACAGAGTAGGGTGGTCATCTGAATTTAGATCGGAAAACATTTCCGCGTTCTCCTCGCTCCAACCAGGTCTTCCAATGAAAAACATTGCCAGGAAGAGAAAGAAGAACCCCTTAGATGGAGAAATTTGAATGCGCATTACCCTCCCCCGCTTCAAATAAGTCCTGCGGATATAGCATATTATGATGCGGTGAGTAAAGGCTGGATCCTGAGCTGATTCGATCGGCCAAAGTAGGCCTAATTTCAGAGGCGCCGCTACCCGAGGGTCCGCACAATAGCTAGAATCGTGTAATCCGGAATTCTTGCCGGTATAGGCGGGGCTAGACGAGTTCCGGTGGTTCGAGACGTCGAAGTGCAAACGATCCATCCTCACCTCGGAAGACGACTCCTAACGTAGTTTGATTCCATAGACTGATTTCATTGTTAATGAAGATGAAGACCGAGGACTGGGTATTCGTGACGCGTCGAGTTTAAGGCAACAAAGCCTCTTTAGGAGGAAATCAAAATGAAAAAAATATTCGTTCGCCCTGCTGCTAGTGGCTGGGATCGGCTCATCGGGAATGGCATCGACATCTCGGCAACATCTGGTGGCCGAGCTTCACAAAGCATCCCCGGAAGGCGTGGCTTCGTTCGCCAGAGATCTGTCTTTTGGCTTGAATGAAATTCGTTGTTGCCCCGCAGAAGCCAAGGCAAAGTTGAACTTCGGCACTCAGATTATTCGGTAACTTACGCGGATTCGCGCAATGGCGTTCCTATTTCCAGGCGCCTTTGACGACAGTGAAAACCAATTCGACTCTTGTTTGTGGAGTCCTCCATACCCTCTATCGCCGCGGGTTTAATCACGTGTACGGAGTACAGCGCAGTTATGAGCAACATAGTTCTCTCTCACTGTGTGAATCTCCCCTTTTCCTAAAATGCCCTGTTGCTACTTCCCTGCCTAGCTATAGCTGTTACTTGCCCCTAAGATCAAACTCGTTATAAAAAAACGGTTGCAATATGCAACCATGTGCGGCACAACGTCCGCTGATATGCAGCCTTTAAATTCCCCAGCCCAATTTCTAAAGGCACAACTCCTAGAAAGAATCTCACAGAACCCTTCGTATTCTGTTCGCGCTTTTGCACGCGATCTGAGAATTAGTCATTCTTATCTAAGTCAGATTCTTAATGAACGGCGCGGACTTTCTTTGCGCCAGGCACTTTTACTATCTGATGTGCTGGGTCTTGAAAAAGAAAATAGACAGCTTTTCATGCAGCTCCTTTTGGAAAATCGCGCCCAGAAGTCCACCTCCGGAGTGAAAGCACCGTCTGTGGATATAAAGGCTCAGGAGACCACGGCTTTTATGGATATGGACCGTTTTCGAACGGTGAAGGAATGGTATCACGGTGCAATTGCTGAAATGACTGCTCTAAAAAAATTTAAGGCCGATTATAAGTGGATAGCTCAGCAATTGGGGATTACCACTATCCAAGCACAGTCTGCTGTAAAAAGACTGCGACGCCTGGGAGTTCTAAATACCAAGGGAAGAAGATGGTCGAAAACTCGGCGACGTTTTCAATTTCCAACTACCTCTTTGCACGATGCTGTGAATCTCTTTCACCAGGAAATGATATATAAGGCTCTTAAGACTCTAGAAAGCAAGACCGCATCCGACTTCGAAGCCAGAGATATTACTGGCATCACTATCGCGATCGATCCGAAAAGAATTCCTGAAGCAAAAAAGAGAATTCACAAATTTCGAAACCAGATGGCGGATTTTCTTTCGAAAGGGGAGCCGTCAGAAGTCTACCAGCTTAACGTTCAGCTTTTCAGCCTTACAAATTCGAAAATGAAAAAGGGGAAACATGCAATCCACCAGAATTAAAATTTGTTGTGCGGGGTTCCTTTTTATTCTCTTGTCGTGCCACAAAAAAGCGGCTGATCGAATAAATGGAGAAAACCCGTCTGGAGGAACTGGAACAAGTACAGGAAACCCTAAGCCGCCGCAAGGCTGGGATGTTGGTAGCGGTGGAAACGCTTATGCGGCTGAGTTTAAAGACATCGGCCAGACGGTTGTGCGACGGCTCAAAGCCAAAAATGTTCGCGAAGTAAAGGGCGTTTTAGTGGGTAATTATCTAGTGCGAATCGGAGGAAGTTTTCGATTCGTCTTTTTTTCCCCCATGGAACATCCATGGAACATTCGCAAACATTCGACGTTGCAAGTGGCTGATTTAATTAAGTACAATTTTGGGAAATGGAAGAGAACGAGCTGGCCCTCAGCTTACTAAGCTGAGGGTTGCTAGTTCGAACCCAATTCCGATCTAAGTTTCTTCAGGCCTTGAGCCTGGCTCTACTTTCGAATCTTAATTTTATTTTTTGTCTTAAGACAAACCTAGTGTCGCCCTCCGACAAATGAGCGGTTATTGCAAATAATTCGAGAGCTAGCTCAAACCCACCAGCTAGCGGAGACGGTGACCTGGGACGAAAAAGGATTTAACGATGAAATTCAAACTCAATTGAGCCTTAGGGCAAACTCTTAGGAAACTGTCCAAGCTCACCGCAAGGGGCTTTGAAGTCGCAAGTCATGTTCTCATCCCTGACACTCATCTTATTCGCCCCTTCGTTTCGATGTTATTATCCATCCAGTTGTCTGGTCTCGTTCGTACATGGGACTTTCCGCTTCTCTGAACTACAACCCCGTCTATTTCTCCCTCAAGAATGCCCTTGACCGTCCTAGCAGGGGTAAGCCAGCCAAGGTCTTCTATCAGATAGTTGAGAATCTTCCCCTTTTTATCGCGTTTGATATCAACGATTTGTTTCGGGGGGCCGAGGACCACCTCCTGTCCTGGCTCAAAACCTTCAATTCTTTGAATCGCATCTAGGAGGATCTCGATCTCTTTGGCACTTAGATCTCGGATCGTTCTCTTAAGATCAAAACCGGTGAATTTCTGCAACTGACGCCGGTACCGTTCAACATTATTGTTGTCGCCCTTGGGCGAATATCGCTTGGGCATGTTGTAGAGACTTGTTCGGAGATAGCTGGTGAGCAGAAGCGTTCGATCAGCGTCCCTTCCGGACTTGTAACTGGGAAACACGGCGAATCCACCGGCCACACCAATGGAACCAAGGGATCTGGAATTTGGCCCCTTTTTCATATTGCCCGGATTATTATTTCTCCAAGCGGGTGTTCCCCCACTTCGAATGAGCCTTTCACCATTTTCCGAAATGTAAATAACCGATCTATTTTTGCCTTCAACGGCTCGGACGAAC
>JAHFAF010000361.1 GCA_023250715.1 Pseudobdellovibrionaceae bacterium
GGAGCCACGGGAATTCGCAATCGCTCGCAAACCGCTTTCGTCAGCGCCTTATCCATGCACACGGCACTACTCTGGCAGCCCGAGCCCACATAAGGGATTCCGATCATGTCGAGCAAGCCCTGCAACTTGCCGTCTTCGCCGAAGGGCCCATGCAGAATAGGAAAGACTACGTCGAATTCGATAATTCTCCCCTCGGCGATGAGGCGTCCTCGGCCGTTGGTGTGTAAATAGGGGCTGAGCGATACATATTCTAAAGTCTCTTTCAGGCGAATGGAGTCGGCTCGAAATTCTCCCTCGTAAAAGTCTTCCGCCTTTTCAAGTTGCCAAATTCCTTGTTTGTTAATCCCGACAACCACGGGCGCGTAGAGGTTTCGATCCAAGGCATCTAATATGCACTTCGCGGAGATAAGGGAAATTTCGTGTTCTTCGGATCGGCCACCGCAAAGAAGTAGAACGGTCTTCACAGCGCACGCTGAAAGGCGAGAGAGTCGGTACCGTAGTGCGTTTTCCAAATCCGTACGCGTTTTTCTAGGTCCTGGATGACAGCCTCTCCTACGTTGATATCGTAGAGCTCATTAATGTTGTTGATCCCACCTGGGCAAAAGACATTAATTTCGAGAAGCTTACTTCCAACAATGTCTACACCGACAAAGTATAAGCCGTCCGCAATGAGCTTCGGGCGGATAATCTCTGCGATTTTCGCCTCCACCTTCGTGTATTCGACAGTCTTTCTCGTCCCACCGATATGGATATTACTGCGGATATCTCCTTGCGGGGCCATTCGTCGGTACATCGCGACTCTATCCCCACAGAAAATCGGCGAGCCGTTTAAGAGAAGCAGGCGCTTATCTCCCTTTTTTACTTCCGGAATATATTCTTGCGCCATTACGTAACCGTTCTTGCTCACGGTGGAAATGATTTGATTGATATTAATATCACGCGGGTTCTTGATGAAAAACACATCTTGGCCGCCAAAACCGGTGAGTGGCTTAAGAATCGCGGGCTTTTTAATCTCACGGACGAATTCTTTAATCTTCACCGTACTGCGCGTGATGAGAGTGCGCGCACGGATTTGCTCGGGAAATGCACTTAAGTACATCTTGCTCGAAGCCTTGGTGAGGCCCCCCGGATCGTTCGCGACGAATACGCCGTGCGCTTTCAAGAGCCTTCCAAATTCAATGGCAGGATTGTGAGCGCGCTCTTCATCCGATTCATTCGGGTTGTAGCGCAGAAAAACAACGTCGAAATCGCTCAAAATCACTTCCGCGCGTTCCGCTTCTTCTCCCTGCAGTGCTCTTAAGAATTCTTTTCGCGTGGCGAAGGGGCCTGCTCCCGGGGAAACTACGGTCGCACGTACTTTTCCATCGTCGCTAGCGGAGAAGCTACTCACCGTCGTGTAAACGACGAGGTGGCCCCGGCGGTAAGCTTCATAGGCGATATGGGTAGTCGTGTAGGTGATGATTTGCGTATTCACCGACCGCACGACGAAGCAGATCTTCATGATGAAATGAGCCTATTACGAAGCGTGGCTCTTCACCAGAGCTTCGAGTACTTTTTTAGCTTTGGGGGTAACTTCCAGAAATTCCACGCCCATTCCGGAATTTAAACCCACCCGGCAGAGGTTCACGATGCGAGCTTTGGGGATATCCACTACTTGATTGCCGTAATGGAAGATTTGAACGGACAAAAGCGCATTGGCCTCGGGCAAGCGGGAAGCACCGTCCGGAAGTAGGATGAAGCATCCGCCAATACTCAAGGTGATGAGCTCCGTGCGGAAAGTCTCGCGAGTTCCCTCCATGCCGACGATGACCGGCAGTGAGGCGTTCACCCGGCGGTGCTTTCGTTTTTCGGCGAAGGGGTTCGGCCGGGGTAGGCCCGGATCGAAGGGGAGGCACATCGTAAAGGTGGTCCCTTCTTCTTCCGTCGATTCTACGTTGAGCTCTCCGCCATGTGCTTCCACCAAAGCCTTGGAGACGGCTAACCCAAGCCCCAGAGATTCCGCGGGGCCTCTGTCGTGCGCGAAGAAGTAGGGCTCAAAGATATGATCGATTTTGTCGGCGGCTATTCCTTCTCCGGTGTCTGTGATTCTAAGCTCGATGCTTTTCGGCAGTTGTTTTAACGTGATGCTGAGCTTGCCTCCGCTGGGCATTGCATAGCCGGCATTAGTGAGAAGATTCAAAACGACTTGTTGAACGGCGCCCGAGTCCGCCGTAGCAAAGGTGCCGGCATCGACCAAGACCGAGAGTTTCACGCCAGTCTTTTCGAGGTCTTTTTCCACGATATCGAGGGTGTCCAAAACAAGCTGAGAGAGGTCCACCGTGTGGACATCCAGCCTTGTGTGCACAGCAAAGTAGCGGAGGTTCAAAGCCAGAGTTTGGGCTCTAGCGGCAGCTTCGAGGGCCACTTCCATCGCTCGTTGGCGAATGGTGGGAGAGTTATGGGTCAGCGCGAAATCAAGCTCGCCGACCAGGGCTCCCAGCACGTTCGATAACTCGTGGCTTGTGACCGTGCAGAATTTCCTCAAATGTTTCTCAGCGTTATAGGACTCCCCAGAGGAAGGTGGGGTGTTCACCGCGTTAATTAATCTGGATTTCTTTTGAGCTTTCATGTTGCTTTACTCATCGGCTGATTATTGTTATCGGTTTAGCCACTTTATGCCTGCCAGTTTGATTCCTTGGGCGGCGCGTTTAATCGCCCTGTTTTTCCGGTTCATGAACGGTCTTTGGCGAATTGAGCTGATCCGTTTTCCCGAGCCATCTCAGTTTCCTGGTCCGTGGATCTATGCCCACTGGCATGGAGATGAGTTGATGGTGTTGGGCACTTTTGCTGATCGCGGAATGGCGACCATGGCTAGCCGGAGTCGCGACGGGGAATTGATGAAGGGTGTCCTGGAAAATCTGGGATATTTTGTGGTGCGCGGATCCAGCTCTCGTGGCGGAGCTGGTGGATTGAAGGGATTGATTGATGCGATTCATTCCGGACGGCGTGAGGCTTCGATGGCGGTGGATGGTCCGCGAGGTCCTATCTATGAGGTCAAGCCCGGCGTGATCAAATTGGCGCAGGCGACGGGGGCTTGGATCGTCCCTGGTGTCTCCGCGGCAAAATCAAAATTTGTCTTTAAAAACGCGTGGAACCGATGTTACCTTCCCTATCCATTCTCTCGAGCGGTGATTGTTTGTGGCGAACCTTTCCGGGTTTCCGCGGATGCTTCCGACGAGACTTTGGAAATTTTACGACGTGATCTCGAGCAACAACTTCGAGCGCTAAAAGTAGATGCGGAAAGATTGGTTGCGCGACCAAAACAAGTTCTCAATCCCGTTCACTCCGGGGTGTAGCGCAGGTGGCTAGCGCGCTTCGTTCGGGACGAAGAGGTCGCCGGTTCAAATCCGGCCACCCCGATATCTTGTCAAACTATTCGAACCAGAGTCCAAAATAAAAGAAGGGGCAGCCACGCCCGGCGATTTCGCCGGTGGGCTGCCCCTTTTTAGTTCTTTCTTGGTTGTTTGAGAAGGCCCTTGTGGGCTGCCGGGAGGCCGTGGGTCTGGCTCCATGGGTACGAAGCTACTCTTGCCCACGTAGAAGTGAATCCGGAAGGAGCCGGGCAGTACCTCCACTTTTTGCACTAGCCTCTGGGCGATCTTGGCGCGCAGGTCCGGGGCGTCGGCGAAACTGAGTAGGTTTCTCACTGCTGTCAGGTACGCCTGATAGTCCTTGAGTGGTGCGGGTTCGTCCTTGGCGCACCCAAGGCGTGCCATTTCTTCGAGTTCGTTTTTGGATTCCTGTTTCACCGCTTCCAGCTTTTGCATTTGATTAAAGACGGGAGTTGGGGACACTCCCTTCGGAATTTTTGAAAGATGCTCGGCCAAGGCCTCGATTTGCTCTTCAATTCCGCAGATCTTATTTCTGAGCTTATCGGTTTCGGGCACATGGTTTTTCTCTTCGTGGATTTTATGAGCCTCCTCAATAAGTGACTTCGAGAATTGTGGATCGGTGAGGAGTTTTGTGATCTCTTCCCATACGAGCGGCTCTAGCTTCTTTGCCTGGATGCGGTGGGGCTCGCATTTGAAGATTTTCTTGTTGAGATAAGCCTGGCGCTTCGTGGCCCACCCATGTTCGTAATAGGGAATTTTACCGCCGTTCCCGTGGGCGGATTTTCCCGGCAGTCTATCCCCGCATTGGCCACACACGCAGAGCCCGGACAGAAGAAATGGATAGCGCTTATCGGAATGGGATTTCGTTCTTCGGTAATTGGATTTTAGGATTTCCTGGACCCGGTGGAACGTTTTTTCATCGATGATGGGCTCCCAAACCGCGCGGCTCGTTCTTTGCTCCCCCTTCACCAAGTACACTCTTTGGCCGATGTAGGCCTTGTTAATGAGCATCTCGTACAGATTATCCACCATGAAGTAACCACGGCGGGGTTTGTCCCCGCCGCATTCTCGTTTGAGCGGAAGCCTAAAGCCCCTGTCGTTAAGGGCCGTGCCGGTTTTGGAAAGAGTCCCCTCCATCAGAAAGGCGGCAAAAGCCTCTCTGACGATCTGGGCCTCGTCCTCCTTAATAACGAGGTATCCCTTTTTCTCAGGGTTTCGGGTGTAGCCGATCGGAACCGAACC
>JAHFAF010000362.1 GCA_023250715.1 Pseudobdellovibrionaceae bacterium
GTCCCGTGACGATTACGACAGAGGTTTCGTCATTGGAAATTGTTCCTCGTCCCAGCTGCCCATAACCATTTCTTCCCCAGCAGTAAACTCCACCGTTAATCAGAACGCATGTTTGATAGGTTCCCATCGCCATCGATGTAGCCGTGCCGGGAAGGGAGATGGACACTGGAGTCGCATTTGTCCCATGTCCTATATTCACCAAAGATCCCCAGCACTGCATCCCCTCGTCAGAGAGGGCGCAGGTCTCATTCGACCAAGCTTTCAATTCTTTGAGGTTAGTAAAAGTTCCCGAGACGCGGGCCGGGACGATATGATCCGTTCCCACATCACCGGTGCCCGTCGATCCATAGCCGTTGTAACCCCAACAATAGGGGACACCGTCGGAAACCACGCATGCGTGAGCTGAACCTACCGCAACATGCTCGAGCTTCCCGCCAATTTGAGTTTTCACGGGTCGAGCAGAGTCAATAATGAGACCATTTCCTAGTGAGCCCAGGGAATTGTTGCCGGTGCAATTTAATACTCCATTCACGATGGCGCAGGTGGGGCCGGCAGAGGCAAGTTCGGTAAAGGAGTCTGTTTGCGGCGGGGGAGTCTTTGAGCACGCAATCACAGGAATCAGAGCGAGTAGGCAAACAAAATGACGAAAGATTTTCATGATATCTCTTCGTCTTTTCGGTACTTTGAGTCTAAATCTTGAGGGCTTGTAATTACCCGGCGACTTTGTCGCCCTAAATCAATTCAGCTCATATTGTGCTACGCAAGAACTGCCGTTCTGGGTGGCTGGAAAGAGTAGCGAATTGCCCGAAGGATGAAACACTAATACACGGTCCGAACATTTAAGCGAGTTCACCTTCCATTCCAAATCGGATTCTTCGGATACTCCCACGGTTTTCTTGTGAATCCGGCCGTCGGTTCCGCAATAGAAGATTTCTTCTCCGGTGTCCGTTCGCCTGTAAGCGAAAGAAAGGGCCGGCCGGCTCAATGTAATTTCTTGCACTACACTCCCACCTTGAGTCGCTGCGACCACGATTCTCTTTTTTCCCTGTTGGAGAAGAAGCCAGCGGTTCATTACCGAATCAAAAGAAGCGGCGGCGATTTTCGAAGAGTAGACCACGGGGGTGGAACAGCTCGCTACAGGCGTACCCGCCGCGCAATAAATTCCGCCCGAACTTGTATCTCCTGCAACTCCCATGAAAGAAGATTCCGCTCCATTTTTGAGTGAATAGGTACGGTGAAAGGCATTCGAAAGCGTTGCACGGGGGTAGTTGAAGCTTGTCACCGCTACGAGTGCATTCGCCCCATCGACTCCCAGGACCATCCCTGGGTAAGAGGCTTGGCTTGCTCCTTGAAACGTGGCGAAGTCTTCCCATTTGCCTGTGTCCCTTTTCAAACGCGCCAATCGATTGACAGACCTTTGCATGAGAACATCTCCCGTCGCGCGATCGATTCGAAAAGAGTCGAAGTAGACCCCCGCCGTGGTGGTCCATATTGGTTGTGTTGCGGCCAGGTCGAAAGTGTTCGGCACGGCAATGGTTGTATCCCCTGCGACCTTGGAAATATTGCCGTTGGTTTCGATTCGGCTCATGATCGCTTCCGTCGTATCTAAAACATAAACCTGGCCGTTTTGATCGACGTCGATATTACTCACACCGCCAAAACGCGCGGAGATGGCGGGCCCGCCGTCTCCAGCGTGATAGGATTGCCCCGCAATAGTAACGATTGTTCCATCCGAGGCCAGAGTGCGAATGCGGCCACGGCTTGCGAAAAACACCTGGCCCTGCCCGTCGACAAAAACGTCATGAAGATCCAGCGCACATTTCATAGCAGGTGTGGTATCTTCGCAATCTCCCACGATCCCATTTCCCACAATATTGCGCCAAGTGGAATCCGTTTCGACAAACTCCTGAATCCGTGCAGCACTTCGCCCGAATCGGTAGCTCTTTCCATTTCGGCCCGTGATGCGCATCAAGGGCCAGGTGGATGGATCCGTCTCCAGTGACCCTAGCGATTCCCCGAGGTGGTCTGGGGTCAAGTCCAACGTCGCTGACGGAAGGATTCGGTTACCGGCTGTTCGATGGGAGATGCGTACTACGAGGCGCTTCCAGGCCGAGGTGACCGGATCAAAACCCGCAGTTAAGTTGTAAGGAGAGCAGGGAACTTCCACTCCCGCAACAATCGTCGTGCAATGGGCGATGTCTTCTGTAGCCGAGAGGGCGCTTCCGATCCCATGAGGCACGATGCTTGTAACTATTCGGCTCTCGGCGTGGTAGACGCGAAATCTCCCGCCGGGGCTCATCCATTGATCCGATTGGAAGAGCAGATCTCCATTAGGAAATGGGATGAAAGGAGCTTGGCCTGAGGGCTCCTCAATTCCTAATCCCGCGAATTTTACTTGATCGGCTGTGACTCCGTCTTCGACAGAATCCCCTCCGCCGATTATCGTGCTGATGGTCATCGTCGCAAAATCCACGCGGCGAATTCTATCGTAGTCCCAAACGAGAAGTCCGTTTGCGAAATCCAACGCGATTTTTAGGGGAGCATTTACTTTAGCTTCACTTACCGTTCCGCCGTCGCCCGAGCTAGATGGACCTTTGGCCAAGAAAATTTTCTGAACGCCGTTATGAGGATCGACGAAAAGAATTCCTCTGGAAGGATCTCGAAAGAAGAGAAATCCATCCTTTCTCACGACGAACGAACCCGGGTCCGGATAGCCCGGCCAAGCCCTCCAATTCGGAAAAACAGCGGCGGTGCTGCTTGCCCCGAGCCCTAGCTCTGTGTTTCCGGCGATGATGGTAAGCGCGCCCGCATTCAGGAGATTCGCAAAAGCGAAGCTGACGATGCCACTTTTGTCCTCTAGAGAGACACGAAGATGGAAATAACTACTCGTAGGTGCACTAAAGGCGAAGCAGCCATTGAAGTCGGAAGTAGTCTCCGGGTTGATGGTACAGCCACCGGTTGCGCCCATGGGCAGGTGTTCGGCAAGTGAAACATAATTGAGATCATCTGTCGTGTAGAAGACGCTTAAGGGGGAGGGGGAAAGTCCTGTGGATGAAGTGGCCTTCCAAAGAAGGGTAACCAGATCGCCTTGGGCTACCCGTTTTATACCCTCAGCACCGCTTGCGATTACGTTGGAGAGTGAGGGCGCCTCGCCCGGCGCGTACTGAATGCTTTTCATCGCCCCGGGGGAGAGGTTTCCTGCCTCATCTTTTACCCACACCCACACTTGATAGAGGCCTCGGGTAAATCCAATCCGATAGAAATAATCGAATACCTGTACCGAGATCGCGGCGGGAATGTTGGGCTGGTTTGCCGCATCCACTCGAGTCAAGCAGGAATCGTCCGCAGCGAGAGTTTCCCCCGTCCCAAATTTTACGCAAAGGGCGACAATTTTCGTAAGTGAGTCCTTTGCCGAGAAACTGATCGGAATATAATTTGTAGTAGCTGGGGAATCGCCGTGGTTAAGGGCGATGGAACTTTCATCGATGGAGGGGGGGGTGGTGTCGCGTAGGACGGTCGATTCGAGCGTGGAACTATTTCCTACCGTATCCGTATGGAGGAACTTCATTCGATGGCGTCCATCTTTGGGCAATGAAAGTGAGTAGGACCAGTGGCCCTGCTTGCACGAAAAGGCCGGCAGCGATCGAAACTCCATACCTGGGCCGGCGGAGGAAGGTTGAATTTGGTAGTTTTCTTCGCAGCCGCCTTCGAATTTCATCTCATTTTGGTTGGTGATGAGTTCCTCCCCTGAGAAAGTCTGCACGAATTTTGGCGGGCGGGATCGAATCTCGACGGTGCGAGACTCCCTGAAGGCCGATCGTCCGGCCGAGTCTCGCACCGTCAGGCGCAATCGACATGAAGGAATATCTTCAGTTGGAGTCTTCCATTGAAACGATGTCGTGTTGGGTGCAAGGGTTGCAATTAAAATAGAATCTGAGGCTTCTTTCAAAAGCTCCACTTGAATGTCTTTTAAGTTGTCCTGCGGCCCGGCGTGCGTAGAAAAATGTAAAACATAAATCTTGCCACCTCCGAGCATTGCCGGAAGTTCGTCAAAATCGAGCCCGGGATTTGGTAAGGGCGTGAAGAGGCCTTCCAAGTCTCCTTGGTGCCTCATGCAGCAACAGAGCAGGAGCAGAGGAGCAAGAAAAACGATCCACCTAGCGCCCATACTAGTTAAGACGCAGAAGTCCGGCCTCAGGGATCAGTTTTTATATCAAATGAATTCAATCACTTACTGATTGTATCGAGTAGGCATGGAGGAGCGAGGCGAGGGAATTTCGCCAATAGAGGGAAAAAATTAAGCCCGCAACCGCGGCAGAAATCGGAAAGACTGGAACCATGGAGGGAAACCCGTGATCGAAAACTGCAAGAAGAGGCCCTAAGAAAGGTAGGGCAAAGTACACGCGTAGCGTTCGCGTGAGATAGGACACTTCTTCCGAAGCGGGGGCGGAGGCGTGAAAGCCCTGAAACCAAAATCGCGGGTAGACTCCCTTCAATAAGAGGGTCTGCGTGAATAAAACGGAGTAACCAATGGTGGCGAGGCCCCAAGAAACCAAGTGAACCAGAAGAATGCC
>JAHFAF010000363.1 GCA_023250715.1 Pseudobdellovibrionaceae bacterium
TCCGATCCCGGGAGAGGTGTAGCTCTTGTCTAGATTCTTTTGTTCCTGGAAGCGTTTTTTTTCGTCTGACGTGAGGACTTCGAAGAGCAATGCTTCCATTTGTTCCGTGTTCATTGGCTTTTCATCGAGGGGGGCAAGATCCCCTTGAACACGCATTCGGATCCCCTGGCCACTGGTGAAATGAATATCCGAAGCCTTTTGATCGACGGCGAGCTTCAGATACCGATCAAGCATCGCCACGTGGCACCTCCACGTTTTTCACACCTCGCGAAGCGTCAAACATGCCGAACTGATCTTTCATCATCAAATACGCAGCATAGAAACCCAGAGGGACACATATCCACACCAATAGCACCGCGTAAGTCTCCGCAAAGGCAAAGATATGCTCGAGTAGGGGAAGCATCTCTCTCCCTATTCGACAGAAATGGGCCTTTTCTGAAGCTCGGATTAGGCTGTATTCTTGACCGCTCTGGCGCTATCGGATCGCGCCTCGTTCCACCGCGCTAACATGAATAGGGTCCATACGTGCCCCCATTCCACCCCGTCCTTTCCTTGTTGGAACCTTCCATAGATAGCCTTTGCCGAAGAAGGTGAAATTCCCAACTCCTCCCACTTCGACGCCCCCTCTTCAAAAGCTCGCTTCATCTCTGGCGCGAGCGCCCCTAAAATCCATGGGCGCCAAGGGAACGAAAAACCTCGTTTCGATCGTTTCACACACTCTCTCGGAAGATCTCGCCCCAACGTTCTTACGAGAAGGGGCTTATTTAGACCCGGGGCCAGTTTAAGGTTTCCCGGGGTGTTCGCCATGTACTCCACCAATCTATGATCCAAGAAAGGCGCTCTCACCTCCAGTGAGTGCTGCATGCTTAACACGTCAAGGTCTCGCAAGAGGGTGTTCTTAAGATAAAACTCCAACTCCAATCCGCAAAGAAAGTTAATGGGATCTCGTTCAGCGATAGGATTGTCGACAAACGCACGCATCCAATCCGATGCAGTACGCGTTTCTCTCCTGAGCAAGAATCGCCGCGACTTCTCTAGAAATACCGATCGCATCACTGCGTAAGACCCGACCAGAGAACAGTCCCCTGAAACGAATTCCCCCATTTTCCTCCGTGCGACGGAGTTTCCTTGACTAAGTACCCTCGCCAACAATCGTCGCAAGGGAAAGGGAAGGTGGGCCAAAAAGGAAGAGCGCGGCCCCCTTCTGAAGGTTTCGTAACCAGCAAAGAGTTCATCTGCCCCAACCCCACTTAGGGCCACGGTGAGCCCACTTTGCTTAGCGGCCTGACAAACAAAATAGGAATTCATTCCATCCATTGAGGGCTGATCAAAAGCTTGTAAGGCTTTCGGTAATTCTTCCTGAAAGGCTTTATTCGAAAACAATACCCGCCGATGGTGAGTTCCAAATTGATCCGATACCCTTTCGGCATAGAATGCCTCCGAGTATTCCGGCTCTGGAAAATCCAACAAAAAGGTCTGGAGTGGCGTTGATAAAATTTTGGCAGCAGACGCCACTAAACAGCTGGAATCTACGCCGCCAGAAAGAAATGCGCCCAAGGGAACATCGCTAACCAGACGACAGGAGACCGCATCCCGCAATAAAAACTCAAGTTCATCGAGATTGAACTCTTTTCTTTCCTTGTACTCCACACTCAAGAATGGGTTCTTCCAAAACTTTTGAGTGAGAGTCTTTTGACTCTCAAGATCGACTTCCAACGTACTTCCCGCAGGCAAAGAGAAAACCCCCTGATAAATGGTAAGAGGCTCGGGAATAGAGCCAAACGTAAGATACCCGTCGACACCTTCCGAATTGAGACTTTTTCCAAAACCCGCGATCACCAACGCCCGAACTTCCGAGGCGAACGCCAACTTGCTCTTTTCCATAGAGTAATAGAGTGGCTTTATCCCTAACCGATCTCTACAAAGAAAAAGTTTTCCCTGGGAACGATCTAAAATCGCGAAAGCGAATTCCCCCTGCAACTTTTCCGGAGTTTGTTTCCCCCATTTCGCCCAGGCCTTCAAAAGAATTTCGGTGTCCCCTTTACTTCGAAAATGAAAGTCGCCGTTACGCTTTAGCTCTTCTCGAATCTCTTTAGCATTATAGATTTCACCGTTATAGATTAATGAAAATCTCCCTGAATCATCCGTCATCGGCTGGGCTGCCGCTTTCGAAAGGTCACGAACGAAGAGTCTTTGATGGCCTAACCAAAGATGGCCGAATGAAGGGCTAGAGTAGCCAATGAATCCGCTATCGTCCGGGCCGCGATGGCGGATGGATTCCATCATGGAGAGGATCGTGATCGGGGTTGTTTCGGATGAAAGGATTCCAGCAATTCCGCACATAATGAAGTGAGAGGTTAGAGGAAGGGTCTTTCCTATTATACCCAAAACCGCGGATAAAAAGGCTGCCAACCACCCGGAGTTTCAGTCGCTAAACTTACGGCTTGATGCGGCCCAGCCATGGTGAGAGGAGCGACCGACAGCTTAATTTCAACCTACTAAGTAATCTTCATCCCGACACCGATAAGTCCATTGTGAAGATCTCCCAATTCTTGAAGAGCCCTCCCCTTCGAAGGACCTCTTTACGAGCCTAAGTATGACTTACGACTCAGGTCATCATTTTCCCCATGCGGCATGGATTTTCGTGACGACTGCAACCTTCCTATTTTTTTACAATATGCTTAGAGCAACAGGGAATTTAAGCGCACTGTTGTGGGCACTTGCTATCATTCAGCTTTCGCCCCTCATTTTAGATTTAATTCTAGGACGAACATCCCTGCTCTCCTGCATGCTGATCATTCATTTTTTTTATACCTGTTTCGCGAAGATTTACTTATTAATGCGACCGGTCTCCCTGCTAGAAAACGCTCCAGCCATTCGACATGGACTCGAAGAACAGATCATTTCAACCGCCATTATTTTAGCTTCCTATTTGGCCCTTAGCCTACTCTTTCCGTCCCGTAGGGAGAATCAGAAAAATAAGTTAGTGCAGCTTGAGGTTTCCTTGAACGCCTGTTTCTTCTTGATTGTCTACTTTCTAATGATTCCATGGAGAGGCTATTGGTGCCCGTCGAGCCTAACAGCGATCAATAACTACCTCTGCTCCCTCGTCATCATCGCAGTCCTTACCGTCACGCCCAAGGGTTACGACAGGATCTATCGAATCCTGGTGCCTCTGCTGGGTATCTATCTCTGGGTGGATTACCTTCTCTCGGTGATGATGACCTATATTGCACTCTTCCTGTTCGCCTATATTCTATTGGCACTGATAAATAAAAAACTGAGCATCATTCCGTACTGCATCGTTGGGTTAGGGTTGTTCTCTTTCATGCAAATCATTAAGGGGCCCCTTCGAAATTCCTTGTGGCACGAGGAAAATAGCGAACGCTCCTTCTCCGATCGAATAGAATTAGTAATGGCGGCGGCCGAGGAAAGCTTGTTCGAAAGCGGCGGACCCAGCGACGAAATGAGCGAATTACCTGACGCGGACTTAGCCGAGGAGACCCTGAGTCGAATTAACGAGGATATCCTCGGCAGAGTGATTGAACTCTCTCCTGATGTAGTGCCCTTTTTATCGGGTCGTTCCTACGAGCAGTTATTATATCTAGCCATTCCAAGATTCCTCTGGGCCGGAAAACCATCTGTATTTTCAGCAAACGAGTTCGGACGCTTGTACCAATTCATCAGTGAGTTCGATTTCGGCACCAGTATTTCAATGCCGATATTGGCGGAAGGGTATGCTAATTTCGGATATTCGGGATTGTACTCCGTGGCCGCACTCCTTGGATGTATTGTTTTCTTGGCCCAACGAGTGTGTCAGCTGCCTCTCGAAGGAAATTATCAATTTTCCTTTCTTGCGCTGTTTACCGTCTTCATTAGATATGAAAATCCGCTCTCAACGGTCATCTATACCTTCACAGGGGTCATGATTGCGCTGTACGCCCTTAAATTTTGGGGAACAATGGCTGGTTTCTTATCTCACCCAATTGAAACGGGCGGGAAGTTTACTCTAGGGACAAGGGCAAGATCTCCTAGCGTGAGTTAAACACGGGGACGAGCACTACACCTCTTTGGTCCCCTCTACTCTTGTTTTGAAGGTGATCACTGTATCCGTGAGCTCCTAGTGGATTGAACGTGCTCAATTCGTCAAGGTAAAGGCTTCGTAAAAATAAATGCTATCTCGTGCAGGAATTTTTTCCTTCCAAACATCACCCGAATCCGCTTTCCGAGATTCCGAAGCGCAATGCCTGGATACCTCAGAAATCTTACAGGCCGCGACATCGGCCTCGGATAAGACTCTAGAGAGAGTGGGATTCCTTGGTATTGGTGAAAGGTAAGCTCCAGTCCATGAAGGGAACCACACCTTTTCATGCTTTCCAACGTAAAATAGTTAACATGCTCCATGCACATCTGAAATCCGATATTCTTTTGACCGTAACCGAAATAGGAGCCTAGGTTTGGACTGACCCCAATAAATATCCCCCCAGAACATAACACTCTCGATATTTCCAGAAATAGCTCGGCTGGATCCAGAACATGCTCGACAAGATCAAATGCAGCCACCACATCGAACG
>JAHFAF010000364.1 GCA_023250715.1 Pseudobdellovibrionaceae bacterium
AAAGTTGCACAGATGAGCCAAGGAATGAGGAAGGAACCGAGGGTAAGAATCGGCACGGCACTGGAATAGGAGTTTCGGGACATATCGTCTAACTTTTCGGTGTTTTTTAAGTTTGTCTTGAAGCATTAGGAGGGAGACCAACAGCCTAAACAAATGAATTATTACCGAGAGTTAATTTGTCGCGTTAGAAAACTGTGACTCAGCCATCGCGTCACTACGCCAATCGGCTAGTTCTTACCGCGGAAGAACTCTCGCGGGGAAGAAATGCGGAGAGAAAGCGCGAAAGCCAGTGGCTGCGGGTTGCTGAAAAAATTGTACCGAGCAAGATTAAAATACCGAGCGAGACACTAAGAGGAACCGTTCGTACCCAGTTTTCCACGATCGTAGGATCGAGAAATATTCCAACCGATGAAATTAAGGGAACGAACACGATGAAAAACGAGGCTAGCTTTGCGAAACCTGGCTGGGCGACTAACTCATGGCTCGCCCGTTCGCTTATATCGTTTTCACCAAGCCACAACCGTGGATACAAGAATCTAAGACCCGCACTCTGAATTCCCAGCAGAGCGTAGCCAATGGCAATGAGTCCTATCGAAGGGACACCAACCAATAACAGGCCTAGGGCATGGGAAGATACCTTGTAATATTGGGCGTGCCATACCAGACAGAAAACAATGACGGGCAACCAAATGAAACTCGCCGCACCGAAAAACCAAAGGGGGAGGAAAAGAGAAATTTCGCGAGCGCGTCGGTACCCCTCTTTAGAAGCCCCTAAATTAGAGATCAATTGGTGAACCCAAACGAGACGCCCTCCCCAAAAAACGGCGAGTGTCGCCCACGCAATCAGAGGCGCAATGCTAAGAAGATAATTCTCCCACATATCTCCAAGGGCAACTCGGAGAAACACAAAACTACAAAATACACTTGCTACAAAAAGGGGAAAAAGTCCCTTGCGAACTAGTGACAGAAACGGATTCTTACTTCCCCGTCTACTCAAAAACCCAGTGCTGGGAATGGCCCGGACTATGGATCGAAGCTCCAGGCAACTTTCCAGCGCGTGCGCCATTGCTGCAGCAGATTGAAATCGGTCCTTGGGGTCCTCAGCTAAACACTTTTTTATGATGTGACGAACGTTAAAATCCAACCTCGACAAATTTCCGGAGTGCCTTCCCTGTGTTCTTTGAATGGGCTCTCCGAGTAGCCGGGTCACTGTGCTTATTTTCTCCGGATCCTTTTCGGACAACGACTCATACGGAGCTAATAGAAATTCCCGCAATACAATTCCTAGCGAGTAGATGTCCGCCCGCTGATCAATACTGGCGATAGCCTTGAGCGGATCCTCAGCGGTAAAAATCGCGCGCTGTTCGGGGGCCATGTAGTCGTAAGTTCCACCAATTTGTGAGAGTTTGCCTTCGGCGACTGCGCGCGAATCGAGCGAAACATTAAAATCCGTTAGGAGAGGCCGGCCCGAGCGTTGGATCATGATATTGCTCGGCTTGATATCTAGGTGCAAAATTCCTTTTCTATGGGCGTAATCAAGAGCCGTTGCAAGCTTCGCAATTATCCAAAGCGCCGCCTCCCGGTATTCCATTTCAGCAAGTGGTTCCGTTGTATCAATGGAGGGAGCATCGGACGAAAACCCGGATGCGCTTTCCGCCCGAACAAATAGGTTGAGAACCTGCAGAATGTCCGCCCCGCTCAATTTCTCAACCGGTCGCTTGCGTAATTTTTCAATAACGGAAGCTAGATCCATACCGCGAACATATTGCATGGCAATGTAACGGAGCTCCCGCTCTTTATCCATTCCCTCCGCGTAGATTTTGACAATGTGATCATGGTCTAAGTGAGCAAGCGTCCGCGCCTCTTCCGTATCAGCGTGGGAAACCTTTAAAGCCACCTCGCGGTCGAGTCCAAGCTGACGGGCCAGGTACACGGAGGCTAGGCCCCCTGCCCCCAGCTCGCGAATGATACGAAATTCCCCTATCTTGTCCCCGGCAGAAAACTTCGGCGCTTTTTTCCGACTGTTTTCCTCATGAAAGGAATGCGCCGGGGGTTTTTCTAGAAAACGATCAAATTGGTGATTGGAGCTCAACATGAGCCTTACTTCCGATGCGATGGAGGGATTTCGCGCCTGAAGTCTGTCGAGAAAAGCTTTCTGCCCATTCGGGGAAAGTTTGCGGGCCTCGTCGTAGAGCTGGGCTACCTGAGAGGCGGCGTCTAAATTCCAGGTTTTACTTTCTTTTAAGCTCATGGAAAAGCCAAACCTTTGCCTTGGTCCATTTCCGCTTGATCGTGCCCGAGGAGACGCCAAGTTCACTCGTGATCTCGTCCAAGTTCATTCCAGCAAAGAAGCGCAACTCTACAATCTGCGCAAGTTCAGGATCCGCTTTTGCCAATTTATCTAGAGCTTCATCTAAAGCGAGCAGGTCGACGGCATCGTTCTCAGCGCCGTGAATCTGCTCGTCAAAAGTGACGCATATCCGCCCCGGCCCTCCCCTCTTTCCTGCTTTTTTATTCTTTGCATGATCGATCAGAACTCGACGCATGATCTTTGCCGCCATTGCGAAAAAGTGCCCTCGGTTCTGCCATTGAATTTTTTTAAGCTCTATCAGTCGTAAATATGCTTCGTTCACAAGCGCTGTAGGCTGCAACGTATGATTTGCCACCTCGTTCCTCATTTTGGCGGCAGCAATTCTATGCAGCTCCTCATAGATCAAGGCGAAAAGTTGGCCTAAAACCTTCTCATCTCCCTGCACCGATTCCCGGATTAACTGAGTAATGTTGCTTTTGGCCATGTTTTCTTCCTAGTTCCCTTTCGTTCCTTTTCGGTCAAATGCTTGATTTTCTTGAGAGGAATTAAAATGCGCTGAATTATCCAATATAGAATGATCTCAATTTTAGATTTCTTTCGCCTACCCCATCAGAAGCCTTTATTCCGACATCTTGAAGGAGCAAAAGATGAGACGAAATACAATTCCAGTGCAAAGGAACTTAGGCCATTTTTTAATTAAAGAGATGCTTATCCTGTTGGCGTGGATAGCACTCCTCGGATGCGGACGAACACAGCGGACGATTCAATCCGCAAAACCTGAAGCTGTCCCTCCCGCCTGTACACTAGGCGATCTATTTTGTGCGCCGCAACCGCCGCCGCTGGAACTCCCCAAGGGGCCCCAAAACGTAGCGCCCCCCCTCCCCGCCATCCCCTCTCAAGTCATCGTGCCTCCCCTAGATATTCCACCCCAAGCGATCGGAGGTTTTCCGCCCCTGCTTCCACCCCTTCCTTCTCTGCCTCCGCCCCCCACAACAATTGTGGTGAAGAAACATTGGAATCCAAGTACTGGCAATATGGGTTTTGGACCCGATACTTTTCAGGCTGACACCGAATTTATTCGACTGGGTTATGTAGGTGCAATTCCGGTCGCCCGATTGCAAATTTTTCCATCTCCTAACGCCAACCCGATGGGAATCGCTGCTAGCACATCGGGTAAGGTTGCCTTTTTCGTAAATGGGTCGGAATCTGATTACTTGAAATCTCGGGGTTACACGTCCCAATTCGTAATCGGTTTCATGGACCGCCAGCAGACCGCGCCAGAAGAGATTGAAGTATATCGCTTATGGGCGCCAGCCTATGACCTAATAACCCTCGCGTTCGGGAAGGGCGAGCTTGATTGGTACAAGAGTGTTGGCTACACCAATGAAGTCCTGATTGGATGGGTTTCCCCTCCCTGAGGTAAAGACAAATTTTCCGCAGTCTGTAAAGACAGGAAAGCACCAAGTCCGAGGTTGGGATGGGGAACCCTTGAATCCCCCCATCCCAGCTTTTTTTCTCTGATCTCCTATTTCCTTATTTTTCGCCGTTATAGTTAGGGAGACTTGATGCTGTTGGAAAAAGGATTTGTAAAAACGCGGCAGTCACCTTCTCGAAATGAAAAGCTCTCCCATGGTAAACGGCGAGTTCAGAAATTTTATGACATCTTAAAGGATCCCGAAGGTACTTTGGATCTAGATTTGAGTCGAATCAGTATAGAGATTCGTACCATTCTCTCCGAGGGTGATGTGAAACACTTAACGGCGCTATTTCACGCTCTACTTGTCAGAGCTACTCGTAATTTGGATGGCACCCAGAACCCATTTGCAATCGCAAATTTAAAACACGTTTCCCTTCATTACCGAGACATTGAGAACGCGAGAAACGAGATTAACGACTTTTTCAAGCAAAGAGGAGAAAATCAAAATCTCGCTGATATAGCACTGCTCAATGCGGCTGCTCACGACATCGGAAAAGTGGCAGAGATCTTAGGAATCATCTCCCTCGAAACGAAGGATGTATATGACGCCGTCGCTAGCGAACATCCGTCCCAGGCATTTTTTCTAAAGACTATTCTTGGCCACGATGGACTTACAATGGATGGAATAGAAAAAACGGTTTCGGTCTTTGCTAAGGGCAGAAGAATTTCGGCCGAAAAAGCTCATCGGCTCACCTCACTTCTTCAAGCCGCAAGCGCTCGCCACAATGGGGGATATGGCGAGCTTCCGAATGATTTTCAGTCGGGACTTTTTCACTTCTGGCAGT
>JAHFAF010000365.1 GCA_023250715.1 Pseudobdellovibrionaceae bacterium
ATGTGGGCGGCGCAAAATCGGAACGGCTTGTGAACTTATGCCAACACTTCGGGGCAACGCATTACCTTTCGGGAAATGCGGCTCGCGATTACCTCGAGGAAAGCGTTTTTACCAAACGGGGAATCCAAGTGGAATGGCAGGATTTCGTTCACCCCGTATACCCACAGCGTTACGACGATTTTAAGCCTTACCTATCCGCATTGGATTTGCTATTAAATGTAGGAGACGAAAGCCTTCCAATCATTCAGGGGCAAGCGGGAAAATGAAGACCATCTTAATCACAGGTGGCGCCGGTTTTATCGGCAGCAATTTCGTCCGTTACCTCTATGAGAAATACCCGAAGTACCGTCTTCTTGTTCTCGATGCGCTGACTTACGCCGGAAGCGTCCGCAATCTTCCCGAGAGCGGTTTTGATTCCGAGAGGTTCCAATTCTGGTACGGCAATGTTCGAAATGGCGAGCTCGTGGATTCGCTTGTTTCCCAATCCGACATGGTTGTGCATTTCGCGGCCGAAACACACGTAACCCGATCAATCTACGATAACTTTCAGTTTTTCGAAACAGATGTCATCGGTACACAAGTCGTTGCGAATGCGGTGTTGAAATATCGCAACCGAGTCGAGCTTTTCGTCCACATTTCCACTTCCGAAGTTTACGGATCGGCCACCACTCCTCTCATGAGCGAAGAACACCCCTTGAATCCCATGAGCCCCTATGCCGCGGCAAAATGCGGCGCGGACAGGCTCGTTCACTCTTATTGGGCGACATATGGCCTACCCACTGTCATTGTCCGCCCATTCAACAACTTTGGGCCGCATCAGCATTTGGAAAAATTAGTTCCTCGATTCATCACGAGCTGTCTTTTGGGAGAGCCTTTGCGCCTTCACGGTGATGGGCAGGCTTCGAGAGACTGGATGTATGTTGGCGATCATTGCCACGCACTCGATCTCATCCTGCACGCTCCGCCTAAGAAAATGGCGGGACAGGTCTTAAATATCGGCACTGGCGTGAGCTATAGCATCTCGGATATAGCCAAGGTGGTGAAAGATCTCATGGGTACTCCTGAAATTCCCATCCGCTTTATCGATCCCAGAGCGGGGCAAGTGTTTCGCCACACGGCCGACACTTCGCGAATCCAACACCTCTTGGATTGGAAGCCGAAAACCTCTTTCGAAGAAGGACTTCAAAAGACAATTGAATGGTACCGGGGAAACTCCGACTGGTGGAAGCCGCAGCTTTGGATGAGAGAAATTCCGCTCACTACGCCAGCAGGAACGAGAGCCATCCATTGAAAGAAGAGATTCCTTTCTTCCGGCACGATCTCGGAAAACCCGAGCTCGATGCCATCGCCAAAGTATTTGCGGGAGAAATTCTTACTACCGGGAAAGAGGTGGCGGATTTTGAAGTACGTTTCGCGGATTACCTGAATCAACAGCATTGCCTGGGAGTAACGAGTTGCACAGGGGCTTTGCACTTAGCTCTTTTGGCTCTCGGAATCGGTCCAGGGGACGAGGTCATCACCACTCCCGCAACTTTCGTAGCTACTTCTCTCGCAATCTTAGAAACCGGTGCCCGCCCTGTTTTTGTGGATGTAGAGCCCGACACCGGGAACATCGACGCATCCAGAGTGGATAAGGCAATTACCAAAAAAACGAAGGCCATCCTTCCAGTCCATCTCTACGGCCTTATGGCGGACATGAAGGCCTTGCGCGACATCGCTGATAAACACTCTTTATCTATCGTAGAGGATGCCGCTCATTGTATCGAAGGGGAGCGCGAAGGGGTTCGTCCGGGACAGCTCTCGGCGGCCGCGTGTTTCAGTTTCTATGCAACAAAGAATATAACCTGCGGTGAAGGAGGAGCCCTTGTTACGAAGGATTCTTTGCTCAACGAGAAATTGCGATTGATGCGTTTACACGGAATCGATAAGCCCGCCGGGGATCGACACGACGGCGAATTTCAGCACTGGGATATGAAAACGTTCGGCTGGAAATACAACATGGACAACATTCAAGCGGCGATCTTAATCCCGCAGCTTTCTAGAATGGAGTCCAATCTCCAAAGGCGACAACATCTTGCTCAAGTCTATTTCGAAAAGCTTGAGGAAATTCCCGGAATCCAATTCCTTTCCACGCGTCCTGAAACCCACCACGCTCGCCACCTTTTTCCCATTCGAGTGGAAGCCGGAAGAAGAGACTTGGTCTTGCATGCGCTAAAGAAATACGGAATCAGCGCCATGGTGAATTACCGTGCCGTTACACTTTTGAAATATTTTCGCGAAACATTTGGCTATGAGCCAGGCATGTTCCCCATCGCGGAAGCGCTAGGAAATGAAGTTCTCTCTTTGCCCTTTTACCCCTCGATGCCCGAAGAAAACGTGGATGTAGTGGCTAAATCACTGAGGAGAATCCTTTCTTAGCTCGAGCAGGCGTTCCGCTCGCTTCACCATTCCGTCGGCATTTTCCTGAGTAAGATCGTAACCGGACTCTCTTGAAATTTCGGCAACTTTTTTTGGGTTAAGACCTTTCAGGTATTCCATGAGCTCAGGAGATGCCCAATTCACCATTATCTTGGGCCCGGCCTCTTTCGTGTCGACCATCCACTCGAAGGGCATCTCCTGATGCGGAATATTGTACGTGCCGTTTCCCCTGACGAAGGTTGGAGACTTGAAAGCCAAGTCGATCGCCAAGACAGAATCCTCGTGCACGAGCCAATTCGAGTTATGAAAGTCGTTAATGCCCAGGATGGTGAAAAGAATCCAATGATCCGCTAGCTGGCGACGAACGGCTTCGGGGACGCGACTCGCGGAAGCTTCAAAAAGCCCCTTAAATGGCATCATGCCCTTTTGGCCCATGATTTCTACTACACGTTGTCTTGCATTTTCGACCGTCAGCCCAGTAAAAATTTCTCCTGAGGCCAACAGGTCTTCCACAATTCTTAATTTCTCTTCTCTCGATGTGGTTTCCCAATAGCGCGCCCAATCCCTCTGGGCGTTTTCAATTTTTTTTCCAGAGTCTGCACTGATGAAAGCCTTTAAAAGAACGTTGCGGGCAGGAGAATTAATTCCCTTTCCGTTTAAGTACTCCTCCCCCTTTTGCGCCGGATAGAACACAGCGACGCTTGCATCGGTCCATCGTAAGAGACCATCTTTTGCACCCGCAGGGGCTTCTCGCGCCCTTTTCAGAATGGGAGTCATTTCTTCCTTGGTAAGGTTCCTAGTCTCCGGCGTGCGCCCGACCGGAGTCTTTCGAACGAAAAGGCTCGCAAACTCCTCGAAAGGCAAATTGCTGTTTTTGGAGGGAAAGCGCACGACGTATTTCACCCCGTCTTCACGTTCGAGGAAAACAACATCGCCATCGGGCCGAGGCCTACCGACCCAGCGGAATTTAGCGGTAGCAAATTGATCGAGAAGCTCTTTTTCGCTGTAAAGGATATCTGGGTAAAGTTCCCGCAGAAGGGCGCAACGAAGAGCGAAACAGGGCAGAGAGAAAAATAGAAAAAGGGACATGCCGACGATTCGACACATCCCTTAATTATAGCTTAACCAACGCCTCTTACTTCGTGATTACCGCTTCGTTGATCTTAATGCCGGTAATGCGCTTGCTCTCAGATTGGCTCGTGGTCCGGTAGGTTTCCACGACAATAGAGCAATTGTCTTTGAGATCTCCGGTACAGAAATCCGTTAGGTTCTTCGCGTTGGAATATTGATAAACATTTCCAACTTCTACCCCTGTACTGCTGAGGAGCTTATAACCTACGAGCGTAAACTCCGCGACGGAACTGCTCGAACTCAAGTAGTTCGAACCACAATAATCCAGAGTCATCCGCACGAATTTACGTTCTCCCTGCTTAACAATCTGCAAGCAGATGTCACTGGCCCCAACACTGTAAGTATTATAAAACTTGGAGCTGAGGTCCGTATGATTCACGATGTTTTCAACCCACTCGATGGGCTTACTGGAATCCGCGCTAGCGTTAGGATTTCCAGGATCGCTGGAATCGTCCTTCTTTCCGCAAGCACCAATCGCAAGAACCAACATGACTAAACTAAGAATAGAAATTTTTCGAACTCTATCCATCACCACACCTCCAGGGCGTCCGCTGTGCAATGCGGATGCCGCAATCAATAGATTAATTTAAGCTTAATTTACGCTGGGGTTTTCTTCTGCTCGGCCCAGAATCGACACCTGGCGCCCCTCTTTGTCACTTGGGGAACAGGGGAGGTACCGCAAATCGGGGATTGGATCAAGAGTCTAATCCGAAAACCCTAAGAGGCCGGCCTTGAGCTTTTCGGTAGAAGGTTTCTTCCCTATCCAGGTGGAAAGGCAGGTTCGGGAGAACTCTTTGCCTGAGATCTCCGCCAATACCTTGTTTTCTAGAGCGAGAACGACGCGATCATTATAAAAATCATGAGTAAATACTTGCCCTTCCTTGATATCTGGAATTTTGGAAAGGTACGCCTCGGCACTTTCCTGGAGCTCCCCCCAGGGGACAGTAGCGTTGTCTTTCAGGTACTCCCTCCAGCCTTCTCGGGTGCTTTGAGCAGTGACGTCCCTCAAAAAATGCAT
>JAHFAF010000366.1 GCA_023250715.1 Pseudobdellovibrionaceae bacterium
TCCCCCTCGCCGCCTCCGGGAGCTGCGAGCTCCTTTACAAGCGAGAATTCAGGAAGAATCTGATCGAGAATCTGGGAGGTGGTGACTTCCAGCGCTCGTTTTTGAAAGAAAAAAGAAAGCGGGTCGGGTGTTTTGTAGCGCGCGACCTGAAGGATCCCTTCGTCTACTGCAAATACGGCGATTCTTCCCGGCTTCTTGGTCTTGAATTTGATCTTGAAGGGCTCTCCCGGACGTGCTCGATCCGGAACGTTCAAAGTGACGGTATTGATTCTGGCTTCCCGACTTACGGAAAATGGAGCCGCAGCATAGCTTAAGGGGCTGGTGAAAATTTCCTTGGAGTCAATGGATCGAACGAAGCTCACCGTGACATAGGCATTCCCTTCTATACCGGCAGGTAATCGAATACGCTCGACCGTGCTTGTAGTATTCGCCGAAAACCATTTGTGAGCGAATACCTTTTCTCGTTCGATCGTGATGAGGCCCGAGCCTAGGTAAGGAGCTACGATTTGCAGTTCTATCTCTTCGCCAGCCGAGTAGTCGCTTTTGCTCAGTTTCAATTGGAGTTCGGCATTTTTTTCCAATTCCCGGGTCAAGTTTGCTTTGCCGGCGACACTGAACTCGACCCGCGCGTATTGAGTTTCTGCTTCATCGCGCAAAATGAGAGCATAATCCCCGGCCTGATCTGTCGGAAGTAGGTACTTAAGGCCCGTCTGTGGAATCGAGAACGGTTTCTTGGATAGAGTTCTTTCCTTGCGGACCGATTGGTATTTGTAGAGTCCATTGGGTTGTTTCACGAGTGCCGAGACATAGCGAAAGTCGACTAGCTGGGCCATCAGTTTTTCTGCCGCGATCGGCTTTAACTCTGGATTTACAGCGACGAAATGGACGGAACGTTCCGAGGCCTGATTGAGATAGTTGAGCCCGCCATCGGCTTTGAACCCAACCATATAATCCTGCGGCGAAATAATTACACTTGATTGAGCACTGACCGCGCGGCCGCCGTCGGCCTCGAATCCTTCCGCATAAAAGGTCAGACGATAGGTGGATTTCTCAAATCGAGAAAGGTTGAGATCGAATTCCGCCTCGCCTTTGTCGTTCGTCGACGAGTCTCCTAATCTTTCGCTGAAACTCTTTTCAGTCGAGGCGGGATCGTGAAACTGATATTCCTTGAACGGGCGAAATGCCACCATCGCCGGGGATAAACTAATTTCGGCGCGTATATTTCGATTGGCGGCCGCAATTCCGAATAGTGTTTTCAATTCGACGCTGCCCTTGAGATCATCGGGTTTCACCCATCCATCGACTCTTTCGGTGGAAAGTCTCGTCTTAATCCGCATCCGATCGGGGAGAAATTCTTCGACGCGAACGGTGGTATAGCCGAGAAGAGCGCCCCGATATTGATCTTTGATGATGTAAAGATTCACTTGGTAGGAGCCGGTGGGCGAGGTTTCTCCCGGTTGAAAGGAGATCTCCTCGAAGCCTGTCGGGGTAAGGCCAATTTTCTGTTTGTGCACTTCAACACCACGGGGATCCGTAATGGAAACCTCGAGGGGAATTCCAGAGAGGGAGTCTTCCCAACGCTGGCTTCTCACGATCATGCCCACGTGAAATTCATCTCCTGGTCGATAGATACCTCGATCGGAAAAGAGGTAGGCGGAGAGCTTTTCACCGGTCGTGTCGCTTGAAATCCCGCCTACATCAAACCTTGATAGGGCGAGCTCTCTATCCGAACGATTGTAGGGTAGAAAAGAAATGTCCGTTCCCTTTTTGACTACATAGGCAACGGGACTTCGTTCCCGTTCAAAACCTGTCAGTGAGGGAAAACGCAACTGCCCGTCGGGACCAGTCATGCCACTTACGACCGGAACGCCATTTTTTCCCAGCACTTCCACTTTGGCTTCTCCGACGGGTTTACCGGTCCGAATGGATTGCACGAAAACCGCTTGGCCGCCTGCCTTCTCACGTTTTACGAGAACGCCCATGTCGGTGATGAGGATGAACCTTCGATCGTAAGGCTCGGTTGGGATTTTGTTCACCTTGTCCCAGCCGGAAATTTTGAGAAAGAAGAGCCCTCGACCGGCCTCTTCTTTAAAATCAACCGAAGAATATTGAGTTTTTCCAGGATCTACGACAGTAAGGTTACGAATCTCGGTATTGCGCTCGGCAAGATTGTCTTCATTAAAATTGTAGTTTTCGAAATTGGGATGCGAAAAGTTCCCACCCGACTGGGTAATTAGGTGGTTAATCTGGCCCGGCATCACCTGAGCCATTTCGATCTGGATGGCTTCAAGATTACGGGCCAAAAGACTCAATTTCCGGCTTCCGGTTATACTCAAGACTGAGCCGTCGTGCATGATTTTCAGCTCTTTGGGAAAATTAGGCACACGCAAAACCGAGTCGAAGGTCTTGGAAAGAATGTAGTCGCCATAGGAAACCGCTTCTTTCGTGAATTGGATATAGACGTAGCGTTTGGGCGGCGCCTTGTACTTGAATTGATGGTCCTTGGAGAACTCGAGCTCAGTGGGAATGGCCTCTAGCTTGAGCTTTTCTGACACTTTCAAGATTTCCGGGCCAATTTCCTCCGGGCTATGCCAGTGGTGTTTCTTGTGTCCTCGTCCTCCGGCAACTGCGGGTTTGTCGACGGGCAAGATGTACATGCTGAGGTGTTTCATTACCTCGTCGGGGTGAACGGGTGCGGTAAATTCGAGCATCATGACTTGCTCGGGCTCGAACTTCTCGTTTCGGACAAGTTCCAAGTGGGCGGGATTCACGCGGAAGTAGCTGTACATGCCCGGCACCTGTACATCTTTTTCCATATCCACTTGAGTGCCCGCTCCACCGCGAGTGGAAACAATTCCTTTGTGCAGCTTGATATTGGTATGCGAGTCCTTGAGAGGAATAGGAATGAGGTCGGATTGAATGTAGGCCTCCCCTTTGAACTTGTCGTAACTTACGGTGTGTTTGAGAGGCGACTTTGTGCTGGTGAGTGTTTCGGCCAGCACAAAGGTGAGTGCGACCCTTTGTTCGAAGGAAGCCGAGTCGACTGGATGCGTGAAGCGAATTGTTGCGATTACTTTTTTGGTCTTTGGCTGCTTGGGATCTTGATAAAACTCTTGCGAGACGAAGGTTGCCTCGAATTTGGCAGTGGAAAAGCGGTGCTCGTATTTTTCGAGACGCACGAACTCGGGAAAAAGAGTTTTTTCGAAAGTGACGACATAGTCCTGACCGACGGCCCAGTCTTCTTTCGGCGTGAAGATAAGCTGATCGGCCTGAGGCCATTTCCACTCGCCCGAAAGTGCGGGTGAGATCCGGATGCCCTTGGTAATTGCCTTTCCCACTTGCTCGATGCGCGCGACCGAACCGGAAAAATTGATGCGCAGGGGCTCCGTCTTTGCTCCTTCAAAGAGCGGCGTCGCGGGTGGGTTATTTCCCGAGCAGGTGTATTGAAGGGGCTTAGGTTGCCGATCCTGCCAATCCCATGCGGCGTAGCCCAAGAGCGCCAGAAGAATCGAGAGCCCCGTTGCGATCCTAAGTTGCTTTCGGTGCCGGCGAGTCCAACCGCCTGCAGTTTGGAATTTGGGGGTGAGCCGCGTCCAGAAGTTTCGGATCCAGGGAGGGGCTTGATAACGCACAACACCGAAAATGATTCCCAGGGCCTCTATGAAGTCCTTGCAAAACGTTTTGAACTTCGAAAACCGTGTCGCTTTAACGTCTTGATCTTCCGCCATCTTGAAGCTCCCCCGCGATCGCTTATCGGCGAGAAACAGTGCTCCCACTTAGGAGAATCTGGCGCGAATTTGACCCCTGAAAAGGGGCCACCAGACTTCATTTCAGAAGGAGTCCCCATTCAAGACGTGTCATCGGGCGGTTTTGTCACTCACCGGCAACGTCATTCATCCTGAAAATAGGAACGACCGCGAGAGCTAAAATACGATCGGGAGAGGCGGGCATTCACCTCGTAGGTGAGCCGCGTCCCCTTTTCCCCATCATAGGGGCTTTTCTCGGCACAGGTTGCGAAGACTGCGCCGTCTGAATATTTTTTGTCCAGCCACTTTTCACATTCCCTTTCATAGTGATCCAAGGAAAGCTTCGCAGCTTGTCGTTCCGTTGTTTCGTTTTCGGGCGAATGAAATCCGAAGCCTCCCCACGTCAAAGTCTTTTCGACCTCGTCCTTCAAATTGGTCGAGGGTACCATCAGATAGACTTTTCCAGAGGACCAAGAGAAATCTCCGACCTCTCGTTCTAGATCGTAGCTACGGTAGGCCCAGGAATGTGGATTTGGATCAAGTCCTTCAATGCCTGATTTCCAATCCCCGGCAAAGTGGAGTTGCCACTTCCAGGTACGAGCGACATGCTTGCGCACAAGGCCGCTTCCCTCATGCTGAAGGTAAAGCCGATTACCGAAGCGGGCTTCGTTCGCGCTTCGCCATTTTTCGACACGTTCTTTCCATGTCGTGTATATTTTTACCCCCTCATCCGCCTCACCGAAGGGAACGAACTGGGAGCGCACATTGTCCGTGAATTCAAGTACGGGTTGCTTCGGAACGGCGGTAATCGTT
>JAHFAF010000367.1 GCA_023250715.1 Pseudobdellovibrionaceae bacterium
GAGCGGCCTGGGATTCCTTTCCGCCGAATGCTCCGCCCATTCTTTTCACGATGCAGACTACATCTTTATCGGGAATGCCGAGAGCGTGCGCTACGACATGCTGAATTTCCGTCGGGTGCTGCGCGGAGGAATGGACTTCAATTTGCCCACCCTCCTTCGGATAAGCGAGTGCTGCCTGACTTTCGAGATAGAAATGATCGGCACCCCTTAAGACAACCTGCCCTTCAAGGGTGTGGGGAGCCTCTAACAAGGCGGACTCAATGTTGCCCCGTTCGATCTTTCTTGGGAACCCGATGAAGCTCTCCGCTTTCCTAGCGGCCTCGATGCTGAGCAAAGCGGGCAAAACCTGATATTGAACGGATATCTTGGAAAGCGCATCGAGAACAGAGCGTTTCGTCTCTCCCGCTACTATAGCCACTGCCTCACCGACGAAGTTCACCTCTTCCTCCGCTAATAGCGGCTGGTCTTGAAAAATAGTGCCCCAAATATTCGCGTGGAAATCTTTCGCAGTATAGACGCCGGCGATCCCGGGGTGATTCTCGGCATTCTTCGTATTTAGCTTTTTGATTTTCGCATGGGCGTGTGGGCTAAAGAGAACCCCCACGTGAAGTTCTCCCACGGTAAACGGCCGATCATCAATGTATTCGCTCGTTCCCTGAACATGAGTGGTGGCGCTGTCGTGAGGCAAGCTCATCTGGGAATGTCTCCCAGAAACTGTTGAAGGAGATTCTCTACTAAAATGCGGCGAAATGCCGCGGTTCCTCGCAAATCAGAAAGGGGTTCAATTTCGTCTTGCGCAAATTTCAACGCTGAGGGGAAAGCTTCAGGGTTCAGGGAGTGTTTCTTTAGGAAAGCCTCCGTTTTATAAAGGCGAACGGGAACCGACGCCACCCCTCCGAGCGCAAGACGCACTTCTTTCGACTGAGGCAAAAGACGAAAGGCAGCGTTCACGCATGAAATATCAAGATCCTTTCTCTGCGATACTTTCTTTAAGGTGAGAATCTCATTCTCCGCAGGGATATCGAACTCTATCTCTTTCACCCATTCCCCTGGCTTAAGTGCCGTTTTTCGATACTCAAGAAAAAATTTCTCGATAGGAATAGAACGAGGCCCCTTTGCGCCATGAACGTGAATCACAGTTCCCGCTACCAATAGAAAGGGAGGGGTGTCCGCAATGGGTGAGGCATTCACCAGATTTCCGGCCAGAGTCGCGACATTCTTGATTTGAGGGGAAGCAAAGAGATCGAGAAAGCGCGCGAGCTCCGGGATCGATTTCTTTGCTAAACGGCGAAGCTCAGCAAGCGTAACTCGACTTCCCACCGCAAGGCGATTTCCCTTTTTCTTATTGGTGTAGAGGTCGGGAATAAGATGAAGGCTCATTAGATTTTCGTAGCGAAGCTTGTTCTTACTTACAAGAACCCCAAGATCCGTACCAGCCCCCAAAATCCGTGCCTTCGACAAGCGCCCCAGAGCTGTCGAAGCCGCCTTCGCCGAAGTAGGCGCAAAAAAGGAGAATCTCTCTGTTTTAATTTCTATCGGGTCCGCGACGATGGCCTTCAATTTTTTTTGAATTGCCGTGTTATAAAACCGCGGCGCCAGGGGGGAACAACTTTTTACATTGATCGAAGCCGCCGCATCGAGGATCGGCTGATACCCCGTGCACCGGCAAAGATTTCCTGTCAGTGCATTTTTTGCGTCCTTCTCAACGATCTTTTCGGCTCCCTTCCCGAGTTTGCTCTCGACGAGACCCGAAAGAGCCATGACGAAGCCGGGCGTGCAGAATCCGCATTGGCTTGCGTGGCACTTCACCATCGCATCTTGGATCGGGGAAAGTCCATCCTCCGAAAGAGCTTCCACCGTAACGAGACTCGATCCGTCCATCTGCGCCAATGTGGTGATACAAGAATTTACCGCCTCAAACCCCTTTCTGCTGGCCCCCAAAGGAAAACGCCTCAATACCGAACAAGCACCGCAATCTCCTTCAGCACAAACGACTTTGGTCCCGACAAGACGACGCTCATCGCGCAGAAAATCGGAAAGCATCTGGCCCGCGGCTTCTCTCCTCACCTCGACCGGCTTTCCATTCAAAAAGAAGAAAACAAAATCTCGCATAGCGTCGTATTAGTGTAGCCGCTGGATACTCATTAGGAAAGACTACAATCCATTCGCACCTTTACTCTGTCGCCCATAATTCCGCCAAAATCTTTCTTTACTATGTTCGGTAAGGATCTCCGGACCACCGTTTAATTCCGAAGCCTAAGAAAACAAAATTCCGTTGAGGAGGTATGTATGCGTAACGGACTGTCTTGCCTTGTTTCTATTGCCCTGCTCACTTCATGTTCCAGTACTCCGCTTCTAAAAATGGAAGCAACACGCGCTCCCTTGGATGAAAGCGTGAATTCCCCTAACTTCAAGTTTGGTACTTTAAAGAAAATTATGGTCGTGCCGCCCGCCTCAACGGCGAAGGGTCAGTACGACTCTATTATCAGCTCGTTCGAGCGAGAGCTCTTGCGCAATGGAGTCCTCGTTATTTCCGGTGCCATCACAGGCCGCGTTTCCGGTGATAATATGTCGGATACGGAAAAAGCCTTGGTGCTCGCGAAGAAGAGTGGTGCCGATGGCATTCTCGCCATTGGTGAATGGGCATGGACCAAGGAAGCAGCGCCAAAACGTTTCTTTATCTTCGAGGAAGCGGGACGGAATTATAAAGAAGTCTCTGCGACTGAATACCAGTCGATGGGGGGATTGAAGTACTCGTTTCCCTCCTCTGAACTTCGTTTTGTCGGAAGATTGCTCAATACGGAGAGCGGTGAAGTCATCGCTTCCTTTGAGATTAAGAGCCCGGCGAATTACAACTTGCCTTATCCTTACGTAGCTAAGGTGGAGATCGAAAAAGACAAGCCCACCATTAAGGAGGAGAATTTTGCCTACACCAACAGCGCCTGGTATGGCGATGCCCGAAAGGCTACGGAAGGCAGCATCGTAAAGGCCGTTTGCTTCCGCCTCATGCATGGTACTTCACTTCAAGCAACCGTAATCGCCGCAACCCCCGCCGTGGTTGAAAAACCGGAAGCTCCGAAAGCCTTGCCTGCCAAGGAGGAAGAAAAGCGGGAAATCACCCAAGAGGAACAACCAGCGGAAAAGCCTGCCGCCGTAGCCGTGCAGCCAGCGGAAGAAAAAGAGGGAACCGAGGAAGCTCCGGAAGCTTCCACGAACTAAGACCCTCTTTCACTCTCTATTGTCACGACCGCTCCATCCTCGCAGCGTAGGTTGAACTGGATGGGGCGGCAGCATACCGAGCAATCTTCAATGTAACTTTGTTGATCGATGGAAGGATCGACGAAGATCGTAATCGTTTCCCCACAAAACGGACACTTTAAATCTAATTCGTCTTGCACAAAATAAGTTTAGCATTGTCATTGCGAAGGAGCGTTAGCGACTGCGGCAACCTCATTATAACCATTAGAAATTATTCAAACTCACGGTACCATTCCCACTAACCGTTATCCGATTAGCCACGTGCAGCGAGCCCGCATTGGACCCGTTGCCGCTGACAGAAAGCGTGCCTCCCTTCAAATAGATATTCCCACGAATTTTTGTCTGGGAATTACCAGAGAGAGTCATGGCGTTGGTCGACGTACGGCTTTGAAAGAACATGATCGACTTGTAGACGCCCGAGGTGGGTGGAGTAAGGGTGATCGACCCATTACCGGAAAGGTGAATCACCTCTGAAGAATCTATTCCCTCATTAAAGATCATGACTCCATTTCCGGTAATCGTCGCGTTTCCAGAAACGGTAAATCCTTTGCCGCTCGCTCCGGTCTTCATGTAGTAGATTCCTGGGTTTAGTGTAACCACAGCATTTGCTGAACAGGAAATACCACCGACGTAAACGCCCGGATTCAGCGTTCTTGTGTCTGTCACGTTTAAGACACTCGCACTTTGCTGAATTAAGCCCGCCGAATCCGGAATCGGAAGATTCAACAAGGGATCTGGGACCGCACTCAGTCCACTTTTTACAGTCCCAATAAAGTTTCCAGAGGTGGATCCTACAACATCGATTTCGGATGCATCGATGGTTGCATTGCCTGAGGCGCTGCCAGCGGTGGAGGCAACGGAATTAATATACAACTTTCCACCGTAAATTTTGTATATAGCATTTCCACTGGCGCTGATCGCCCCCGAAGCGCTCGGATCCAATACAACCGAGCCCACAGCAATATAAAAGTAAGAAAAATTTCCATTGAGGGTGCGCTTTACAGCATTCTTGGCGGTGCGATTCGGTACATAACCGTTGGCAACGACGCTGTAATTGATCCCGTTCTTGGACACCGTGTAATCATAACTTCCGGAGTTTGCACCAGAGCTATTCACTCTTTCTTGGCTCGCGCCGGTCCAATTCCCGTCGATTTTTGTGACATAATACTTCGCCTCTTGCAGACCAGATTGCGCATAGAACTTGGCCTGCCCTCCCAGCGTAATTCCGGAGAAATCCCGAAGTGTGCCATTTCGCACCTCGAGCATGGCTATTCCCATGGTTGCCATGAGCGCG
>JAHFAF010000368.1 GCA_023250715.1 Pseudobdellovibrionaceae bacterium
ATATTCTTAATCAGCGGCTTCGGGGGTTTGAAAACAAAATCCAACATGACCGGGTCTTGGGTGGTCACTTCCACGTCGGTTTTAATCTGCGTTCCAATCTCGGGCCACTCGACTGTGATGTCATATTTTTTAGGAAAGAGATCCTCGAGACTGTAAGTACCGTCCGCGCTGACTTCCACCGTTTTTTCTTTCACCGATACTTTTGCGCCTTTGGGGGAAACTCTTTCCCCTTCGATCGAGAGTCGGCCTTGAATGGAGCCGCTACTGCCCGCCCACAGGAATGCCGGCAGGAAAAAGAATATCCAGGATAGACGGGTTAGCACTTGGGTATTTTCTCGAAAAAGTGTGCCGGGATTGTCTGGGAAATGTGCTCAAGGCGTCACTTTCTTGAGTCGGATGAGAACGGTCAAGCGTTCCTCCGGATTCCCCGGGGCCGCATGCAAAAGGGCTGTTTGCCCCATGGGGCCCGATCTCTTTGTGCCGTTGAATACTACGGTTTCCCCGCGAGGAACGGGTTTCCATCCGGAAGGAGTCTCGCGCACCATGCCCGTTCCCAAAAGTGTCAGGCTCACTGTCATATAAGAATTGTCGGGGTGTCTTTCCATGCCGATTTGCATGGGGATGTCAGGGGTCCCGAGACGAACCCCGATGGATTCCACGGCGAATTGTTCTCCCCACCCGTTCGTGTTCATCTGGGCGACGAGGGCTGCCGCATATTCTTGAAACACCTTCGCTTCTGTTTCTGTCATCTGGGTTAACTCCCCGACTTTGACTGGACCCCGAACATTAGGAGGAATTTCGACCGTGCGAAGGGCCTTATGGTTAGGAAGGAGCTTCTTCAGGTGTTGATCGATGGTACTCATCCTTCCTTTCAGAGTATCGAATAGTTCTCTTGAGAAATTTTCAGTGAAAATATTTTCCGTATGCAAGTGAAGAAGGCCGTCGCCCCCGCCGCGCGGAGTAAGCCGCGCCAGCTGATTGGCGACTTGAGATTTCAGATCTGCAGAGTCTGCCCAAATGGCTTCGAGAACTGGTTGACAAATGGACGCACGCGAAACCGAAGGGAAAAAGAAAAAGAGGAGGAGGAAGAATTTAGCGTGCAAGGGGAATCCTTGGGATAGTGCCTTTTTTCACTTTGCCGTCCGCGCCGATCGTTAGAAACTCGCTATCGGGAAGCATCTTGAGATCGACCACGGGTCCATTGTGACCCGTGTACTGGTATAAAAGTTTAGCATGTCTTCTTCCCCCGACCGGCGAGTCCAATTCCCAAATGCCCACTTGGCCGTCTTGGTGCGCTGTTAGAGCATATTGTCCATTGCGAATGAGAAATCCTGCAGTCATTGCGCCGTGGGCTTCGGCGGGGATGACAATGGGGCTCCCTCCCGTTCCCGTATTCCAAACCTGTCCCAAGCCCGCTTGATTCGTGGAAAGAAGGCGCGAGCCATCGTTGGAGAAATTGAGCGCGGTGATCGGAGAAGGAGAGCTTTGCCCTTCGGCCAAAAGCTTCTTCGATTTGAGGTCCCATACATGCACGCCGCCTGCGAGATTTCCCGTCGCAAAGAGCGGTTCTTTGGGAGCAAAACTCATTGCGGTTAAAGATGGCCCGCCTTTGTCGAGCATCACCGAAGAAGGTACTTTCGGATAGAAGGAATCTCTCAAGTCGTACATTCCCCAGAGCTTGGATTTTCCGTCGCTTCCAATCGTAGCGACATGATTTGTGGTGGGTGAAAATGCCGCAGTCATTACCCCCGTGCCGGGCAGCATGCGCAACGTTTGACCGTCGGAAGCGCGGTGGAGAGTCGCAAATCCAGGCTCGACAGCGAGAAGAAAATTTCCAGAGGGAGAATAGCTAAGCTGCTCAGTGATGCGTTGGTAAGGAGTGATCTGATAGGGGGGCTGGCCATTAAGAGAGGACACTTCGATATTTCCATTCCAATCGCTCAGCGCAATCTGTGTGGGGGAGTTCGCAATTGCCACGATGGGTGCTGGATTTACCTGCGTAGACACGGGGCCGGTTTTTAGCGCAATTACTGCCGGCGTATTTCCACCTCGCGGAACGGCAACTGCGAAATTTCCTTGATAATCGACGGAGAGAAGAGGCTCGGATTCGAATTGTGCTAGGGTCTGAAGCGGCAGATCGCAAGGCGGCTTCGCCCACGCCATCACGGCCATCAGCATCTGTATGCTAATGATATACGCACACTTCATGTCTACGGCACTCCCCCCTGCTTTCCCTATTGCAACGCGAAAGCCAGATAGGCTAGGCATGAACTAGGGCAAGATTCTGTCGAGAAAATGGGCTAGTGATAGAATTACTTCATGCCCATTGATTTCGCGGCCCTTCTACTGCGTTTGGATCGCTGGGTTCGCGATGGCGAAGGCGGGAAGACGCGCGCGGAGTTAGAGTCGTTAATGGACGTGAAAATTCCACGACCTCACGCGGCGAAAGTGGGGCAGTTGGCGTGGCGGGTGGACCTGCCGCAGCTGGGCCTGCGCGTCTTGAATCCCATTGTCCGCCCCAGAGAAAAAGCTCCCGTCATCGCATCCCAAAATGAAACGGCCGAGTACGCCGCCTGCCTTTTGAAGGCGGGCGCTTGGGATGAGGCGGGCTTATTGTTAAAAAACCTTTCGCCCCAGGAAGTTCCCGCTATTTGGCTCTATCGAGCCTTTGCCGCTGTGGCCCGCTGGGATTACCCGGGAAGCATTCCACTTCTTGAACACTATTTGTCCGAGAAAAAATTGTCGGCTTATCAGCGCATGGTCGGAGAAGTGAATTTGGCTGCCGCTTTCGTCAGTGAACACCATTTCCAAAAGGCAACTCCCCTTCTTCGCCAGCTTCTTTACCACTCGAGCGTGCAGCGATCGCAGCTCGTTCTAGGCCGCGTTTTAGAGCTGTCTGCGGAAAATTTCATCGAGCAAAAAAAATGGGACAAGGCCGAGTCATTTCTACACAAGGCGGAAAGTGTTCTGAAAGAGTCGAATGGCATCGATCTTTTTTTCGTGAAAAAATTTAGAGCGGTGATCGGTTTTCGCAAAGGAAATAAAAAAGCACTAGAGTCTCTTCGAAAAGAGGCGGTTGAAAGAAAACATTGGGAAACTTGGCGCGATATTGATCGCATCGAGGCTGTGGCGAAGAGAGATACCCAGTTATTGGCGCATCTCTACTACGGGACTCCCTTTCCCATCTTTCGCGAGTCGCTGATGAAAGTGGTGAAGGGTTGGGTCCCGCCAGAGTCCTACCAATGGAAAATGGGGAAGGGAAAAGGGGAGATTCTAAAAGTCTGGGCCGGGAAGAAGGATGGAAATGAAGATGGACTCAAAGAGGGGCAGGCTGTACACCGCCTGCTTGTGGTCTTAGCGTCGGATTTCTATCGTCCTTTTCGGACAGCGACTCTTTGTAATCTTCTCTACCCCGAGGAGCATTTTCATCCCGAGCACTCGCCGACCAAGCTCAGGCAAATCTTGGTTCGCCTTAGAGAGTGGCTCGAAGAACAAGGGCTTAAATTATCGGTGCTGGAGGAAAATGGGGGCTACCGCCTGCATCACGAGGGGGACGTGACATTGGAGCTTGTCGAGAAAGTACATACTGCCTCTAGAGAACGGCCTAATGTTCTCCTTGATCAGTTAAGAGAAAAGTTTCCGCTCGGTTTCGGCACGGCGGAGGCGGCGAAAGCATTGGGGTTGAACCCTAGAGCTCTTCAACGCCTTTTGGAAAAGGGGATTGAGAGCGGCCTTATCGCTAGAGTGGGCAAGGGGAAGAATACCCGGTACGAATTTGAAGACGAGCTCACTGCGACGGGGACAGGAGTTTGAGCTCCTCTAACAACTTTTGCCCTTCCGGATCGTTTTGCATGTAGGCAAGGGCACTTTCCCAATCTTGAATTAGCCCCTTGAATTCGTCTTGATCTTCTTTTCTTAAGTGATCAATGTCCGGAACGTGGATCATTGCCGCATCTTCTTCCTTAGCCGACTTCTCCTTATCTTTGTCATCGTCCTCCTTGCCCTGAATTCCGTCGATGATTCCATTAATCGTGGCAGGCAGTGCTGGTGTCCGGGCCCAGGAATAGCCTTGGTAGCCCAGGTAACCCATTCCAGAGAAGACCAAAAAATCCATGAAGGTTCTAATTCCGAGCGAAATCTTTGGGTGGTGCCACAGCACGAGATCGCCCAAGACCTTACGGGCCACTTCGGCATCGAGCATCTTCTGGTGGAAGTTCTTGTCGCCTCTTTGTTCGGCCACTGCTTTCATCTCTTCCCAGATCTTTCGAGCATCTAAACGGCGAGCAAAGGTTGTCACCATGATATCGCCGGTTGGGGAATTGAGCATTTCGAGCATCTCGAGTTTTTTTCCTGCGTCTCCATCCCCTTGGATCACGCGCTGGATGTCCGGGTAGTAAATGATGATGGATCGCTCGGATTGCAGAAATTGCAAGACTGCGCGGAACTTTGGGTGGCTGATCCATGGAATGGAGGCTGCAACGCGATCGATGTAATGGAAAAAGGCGTCCGTCGGGGATAATGCCAAAATTGCCGCAAAAAGCTCCCGGTTTC
>JAHFAF010000369.1 GCA_023250715.1 Pseudobdellovibrionaceae bacterium
CGCCCCTCCCGGAGGAATGGAAACTGGGCCAACAGCTGTGGTAGTAGGACCGAAACCGGAGGAGGCGATGTATGCGGATGTTTTTGTTGGTTGGTGTTGTGTGTTGGGTAAATGCTTTTCCTATTTTCGCTGAAGAAAACCAAGGCTCGTTTCCTTCTCCAGTTTATTCTCACAGTACCTACCTCACACCCGATCTTGTGTTGTTTAAGATTGCAGCCCCTCCTAGAAGCACTCTTTCCTTCGAGGTGAATGGAACAACTTTCACCAGTCTCCGACAGGGCGCCGGCCGCGCCTTTAAGTCCTACTACATTGACGTCAATCCAAACGCTCCCTTCTCTACGATCAACGTCAAAGCAAGTATCCCCGTCGGAAAGCAGACACTTATTGCGGAGACCGGCCCTCTCACCGTCCCCCTGGAGAATCAGCTGACATTAGAATTCCTAATGTCGACCGATCGCAAGGCGGGAAAGGCAATCTACTGGTCAAATCGGGTTGAGGAACGAGATCCCGAATTTGATCGCCCCCGGTTATTCAAAGATGAACGCATCCCCATTGATAAAGGCCTATTTCAAGTCAACGGGCCGGAAGGGCTTCGGGTCAAGGTTGTGACGGCCAACCAAGGCAGCCTCAAATATCCTCTCCCCGTGAAGAAGGGTAGGACGAGTTACTATATGACTAACCCTGATTTCTTTGGCGAAAAGACGGCCGTCGAAGTTATTCTTGAGGGGACAGTTTCGACTGGCGCCGGCGAGATTACCGAATCCTCTGTGCCATTTGAAATCGTGAAGGGGCATTCCACCCATTTCGAATTTCAATTGTCGAGAGATAACACGGAAATGCGAATCATCTATTGGGATCCGAGAGGAAGGGTGGAAAAAGCAGCAACAAAGGGGGTTCTTTTTCCTCCGTTCCATTCGAAATTGAAATGACCCACGTGACAAGTCCGCAGTGGAGGATCCATGGAGTTTCCACTGACACTATCCGCGAAATTTAAAAGTCAGTTCGAACGTGGTGTTTTTCTTATCCCGGTGGACATCCACCGGCGTAGGCTCTACCAATAGACGTAAATCCATCGTAGCCTTGAGAAAGCTTTCGACGGCTGAGGGCTCGGTAGTGACACCTTTGAGCGTCATCACTCCATCTTTGAAACTGAGACTCTTTAGACGAATCGCCGGGGGGATTGCCGTGAAGAGCTCTCTTAATGCCGAACTGATTCGGTATTGTTTCAATTCGATTTGTTTAATGAGTTGGGCTTTTTTGTCGTAAAGCGCTTCCCGATCCTTGCCCTGGGTGATTTGTTTTTTGGCCGACTCCATCTCTCTAAACTCATTTTTCGCAAGACTGAGACGAGTCGACGCTTTCCACCTCTGAACAACAGGGATAGCCGCAAGCCCCACTAAAATCAAAAAAGGAATTCCAAATAACACGCCCGCATTCAGCGGAATAGCGTCCGATAGACTCTGCGCAGGGCTAAACTTCGTCCAGCTAGAGCGAAGCCACTCTCGGAAAGACTTCACGACTTCGCCTCTACCCCTCGGTAGGATATTCAAATGTAAGCCAACCTCCTCATACAAGGCGGCACCGTAGGCACCCACAGCCTCAGAAGGCAGCTCGAGCTGAATCGGGGTTAGCGAAAGATCGTGAGCCAAACTCTCCACCATCTGAAAGAGATTGGCACCCGAAGCTACGAGCGCAAAATGTGTGGGAAGAGAAAGCCCTTGCTCATTGCAGGCCGCAAAAAGCTGGGTCTTAATCTGCTGGGCAAAGGGAATATACACGTCGTGAATGGCCTGATCCGCATTGAGCCTTCGCTCGCGCGTCTCCACGGATTCTAACTTCAACTCGGAAAACTGCTCAAGAGAAAGAGTCTCCCGAGTCGAGACCAAATGTTGAAGAAACGACTGCACTCCAACCGAAAGCTTCAGCGCAAGGAGTTTTTTTGACTGATCAGAAACAAGTAAAATGCAATGATCCCATTCCAGAATGATCAGAAACCGCGTGCTGCTGCCACCGCCACTTTTCTCCCATAGAGAGCCCGCCGCGCGCACATAGCAAAGTAAATCCGCATCCCACGCTGTTACTCGAATTTTCTGCTTTCTTAAAGGGCGAACGACTTTCTCCAGAAGATCCTTCTTAATTCCCAAAGCAAAGTAATGATACAGCCTGTCCGTGCCCTTGGGATTTCCCACGGCGAGAGTCTGGATTTCTTCTGGCTCATTCCCTTGCTGGGTTCGAAACTGTAGCTTAAGTGCCTTTACTAAATTATTCCGGCTCAATCGCGGCAAGTCGGCAAAAAGCGTGGGCCCCGGTTCCCCCGAAAGGGTGAAAGAGATCGGAATTTTTTTCCCTGCGATGGAGGATAGAGCTTGGCCGAGCTCCACCACTAGACTCTCGGCCTGTTCGAAGCCTTGATTCAAAGCAAGCGAGCGAATCACAAGCTTTTCAGACGAAAGCCAAACGACAAGGCTTCTATCTTTCTGCAAATGAACACCGATCGAGCCTACGGCCTGAGAGAAATCCTCCGCCGCCACCTCACTAGATGGCATAGGGGAACTGGGGGCCGCGATCACCGGGGGTAGCTTCGCGTAAGCAGCATCCAACTCCTCTTGGGTGACCGATCTTTTCGCTTCAAACGTCGTCATGGCATCATCCGGCTCGGGACATAACCGACTCCCGCTTCCTCTAGAAATTTTTTCTCCACCTTTTTCCCCTCATCCTCATATCCCGTCATCATTTCCGAAGTGACTAGCTTAGGGGAAAGAAGAATCATGACCTCGCTCTTAACCGTTCCGTGCGAGGTACCACCGAAGAAGAAGCCAATAATGGGAATATCTCCTAAGAAAGGCACGCGGTCGGTTTTCCTTTCCACGCGATCTCTTAAGAGCCCCCCGATGACGATTGTCTGCCCGTTCTTTGCCAGAACTTTCGTTTCAGTTGTCGTCGTATTCGAGGAAGGTAGATTTGTTTTGGCATCCACCTGCCCGTCACTCACCTCGGGTCGGATATACATGAGGATGTCATTATTGGCCGTGATGTGCGGCTTGATTTTCAGTTGAGTGCCCACTGTGAGAAATTTCACATCCTCCACGGTTCCCGTGGTGGTGACCGTCACCGTCTTGTATCCCAGCCGTGATCCCAATACGATCGAGGCCTCTTGATCCGTCAGGGCCAAGACTCTGGGGCGGGCCAGGAAGTTTAGCTTCGTCTTGGAGGACAAGGCCCCCAGAATCGAGCGGACGCTATTCCAGCTCAACCCCACGAAGATCCCTTTCGTACTTGCAAGCGTTGAATCCAGCGGGCTCAATCTATTCGTTCGAATATCGCTTTGAATCTCCGCATTGGCTCCGCCCTTGGCCAGGCCGCTGATATCCACTCCCGCTTGGAGGTCGTTTGTCGCGTCCATTTCAATCACAGCGGCCTCTACTTCGACTTGGCGTGGCTCGACATCCAGAGTAGAAATCATCGATTCAATATTTTTTAAAGTTTCGAATCTATCGACGACAAACACGGAGTTACTATTCGCGTCCACCGTAACCTGCCCGTCCTTCGAAGCAATGTCCTTGATCGGCTGCAAGAGTGCATTTACATCGACATAACGCACGCGAAAGGAACGAAATGTTTTATCCTCCTTCGCAGAGCGAATGATAGTGACATCGCCCGAGTGTTCGGCTCTGTAGGGCGTGGGACGAAGGATCATATCTATCGCCTGCTCATAGGGAAGGTTTTGCAATGTTACCGAAACAGTACCAGCTACTGAATTCCCAAGGACCAGACTTCGATTGCTCTCCGCAGCCAAAGTGCGAATGACTTTTTCAAGCGGAGCCCCTTTCACGCTAAGATTGACCGTTTTTTTCTTTTTTGGCTCCGCGTTCTTAGAAGCTAGACTTCGGCTCTTTTCTTCTTGTCTCAACGCTTCCGCGCTCACCGTAACCTCCTGGCCCGGCGGGGGCGCTGTCGGAGCCGTACTACAGGCCGCGAGCAGAAATATAAACCAACCCATGGTCCTCATTTGATTTTCACCTCTTTAGTGACCTTCCCCGACTTCAAAAGGACGGTCTTTTTCCGCTGGTCTATCTTCAAAATTTTCCACCCTGAAACGAGATCCCCCTCTTCGTAAAGCGATTCCTCTGCCACAACATTCCCCCCGACAATGCGCTCGAACTTCGGAAGTTTTCCAAGGGGGCTTGCAAGCGATCTTCCTCCAGAATTGGAAACAAAGATCTCTTTCCAGGTCTTATTTGCAAGGCGTGAATCCTCTAGAGCATCCTCTTCCGGGTTTCTTTTTTCGGACGGCACCCATTCTTTAGGTGTCAGGAAGAGATCCAAGTTGAGCTCCATCTCAAGCGCTTGGGATTTAACCCCGTCCACAGCGAGACTGTACCCTCCGTGATGAAAAAGGCCCGGGTACTTTTCCAGATGCTCAAAATAGGGAACGATTCTGTCCTGAGTCAGGTTCGCCTTGAACTTGTATCGAATGGCCCGCGCGCGAACCGCATGCTTGCCTTCTCCGGACTTAAATTCACTTTCGATTACCCGCTGGTGA
>JAHFAF010000370.1 GCA_023250715.1 Pseudobdellovibrionaceae bacterium
GCCGAGCGATTGCTCATGAAAAGAACGGGATTTCCGGATCGAACGTAGGGAGCGTAGAGCTCCGCCATAATCTCGCGCGCCAATTCCGATTCGGCACCGATAATCACTCTCTCGGGCTTTAGGAAATCATTGACCGCCGTGCCCTCTTTCAAGAACTCCGGATTGGAAACTACTTCGATCTTAACTTTGGCTCCATGAAGCGCCATACGAACTTTTTCCGCCGTGCCCACTGGAACCGTGCTCTTCAACACAAGGAGCAAATCTCTCTGGGCGCCTTGCTTGATGGTCGCCACCGCCTCCATCAAGTAACGAAGATCGGAAGATCCGTCCTCTCCCTGAGGCGTCCCAACGGCAACGAAAACGATCTCACTCCTCGCGATATTCGTCGTAGCATCGGTCGAAAAGGTGAGGCGCTTCGCTCGAATGTTGCGCTGGACAATCTCCTCGAGGCCCGGCTCGAAAAAGGGAACGCTTCCCTTTTGGAGCGATTCCACCTTCTCCTTATTCACGTCGACACAGACGACGTGATTACCTGAATCGGAAAAGCATGCACCCGCGACAAGCCCCACATACCCCGTTCCCATTACGCAGATTCTCAAGCGGTCTCCATTCAGGTGTCGGAACAGGACAGTTTAATGACTGATTTCCAATGTTTTTGTTGTGAGTCTAATCAGAAAAAACTAAACTGACACGGTTTTGAAGTCAATTTTACAGTGTAGATCATGAAACCAAACAAAGAATCCGTTCGCGTCGTATTGAAGCTTTTTTTGGGCTCTTTGGTCATTTATTACGTTCTGCACTCGAAGATGGTGGACTTTAATGCTCTCCATTCGGTTCTTTGGAGCCCTGGAAATCTTGTCCTTGGATTTTTTTTTCTTACTCTTTCCGTTTTATTCTCTGCTGCAAGGTGGCGACTTTTAGTCCGCGCCCAAGGGCTGTCTCTTTCTTACGGTCACCTAGTGGAATTGAGCTTTATCGGCGCATTTTTCAATACCTTCATGCCGGGCGCGGTGGGGGGAGATCTAATCAAAGCCTGGTATATTGCAGGCAGAGAGCCGCAAAGGAAAACACTTGCGATTTTCACCGTCCTTCTTGATCGAGGACTGGGGCTCACGGTCATTCTCTTCTATTCGGCAACGACGCTACTCTTTTTCACGGAATGGCTGAGCGGAAGACCCCAATTCCAAGGAATCGCATTGGGGATTTGGGGATTTGCCTCGGCTACACTGGTGATCAGCCTTCTTTTTTTCACGTCCCGCATTTGGTCCAAGAAAAGAGGGGATCGTTTTCTCTCTTTTTTCAAGAAATCGCGAAGAGTAGGCGTCCTGGTGGATGCCACCTTGGTTTATCGACAACACCTGGGCTCCGTTCTGCTTGCCTCTCTCCTTTCGGCCCTTTCCATTCTCGGAATGATCGTACTCCATAAGATGATCGGAAATGGAATCGGGATTCCCCTCACCTTTTCCCAGTACCTTTTTCTGGTTCCACTGGCGATGACAGTAAGCGCCGTCCCTCTTTTACCCGGAGGAATTGGAGTGGGGCAGGTGGCCTTTTTCACTTTGTTCAAATGGATGGGGGTACCGGATCCCGATCAGGGAGGGGCGCTCTGTACACTAATCCAGATTTACACTCTTCTCTTTAGCTTAGCCGGCCTCGTTCCTTACCTCCGCTATAAAAGACACAATACGGAAGCTGCGAGGGCCGAAGGGCCCGTGGCAGCCTCATTGTCATAGCTCCATCAATGCGATTGCTTCGCTAACGCTCGCAAATTCAGGCGATCTGCGATTTATTAGTCCTAATGTCCCAGCCTTTTCACTCTCGAGCGATCGTCCTTTCCCGTGAAAATTTCGGCGAGGCGGATCAGTACGTCCAATTTCTCACGCAGAACTGGGGAGTGATCACTGTCCTCGCACGTTCTGCTCGAAAGAGTAAACGACGCTACGTGGGCGGGCTCGATATCTTCTGTCACGACGATATTTTCCTACGCGGAGATCCCAGAGAACGCCCTTACTTGAACGAGCTCTCTGTCTTGAATTCCTTTCCCAACTTGAGAAATGACCTCGAAAAGATGCTCGCGGCAGGAAGGGCCGTGCAATGGATTCGCCGGCTAGCCGATATGGCCACCCCCATGCCGAGCGTTTACAGCCTCTTAGGGCAAACTTTGGCGGTGATTGAAAAGGAGCCCAATCCCGATCGCCTAGAGCTCTTGGGGCTCTTATTCAAATTGAAATTGCTCTCTTCTCTCGGGTTGAAGCCGCGCTTGGAAGCTTGCGTCCGCTGCGGAGAGACCGAATCTAGGGAAATACTCTTCGACATTACCGGAGGAGGAGCCGTTTGCCGCAAGTGCAGCCCTCGAGAACTTTCTTCTTTGGGAGAGGTCCTCTCAGAGGACGATCGGCATTTTCTTATTGCGGGGGACCAGCTCAAATTAACGCACTGGGACCAATTTGAATTTTCCCGCGAAAAATCCAGCGCGTTGAGCCGGTTGATCACCCAGTTTGCTTCCTATCACACGCATCAGCGCCTGCCCGTGTAATCATTGCCGAATCGACGATTTCCCAGTAGCCTTACAAGTATCTCCAACCCATAAGCCGACAAAACATTGCGAACGGAAATTTCATACAGCGGTCAGAATTACGCTCTTCCCAGGGAATTTCTGCGCGAACTGACCGAACTCCAACCCACACGAGGCATTAGAGAAGTGTGCTGGCTCTGGGTGCAGATAGCTTGTTTGTGGGGCGCAGGCCGCATACTTCTTAAGTCGGAATGGGTTTGGGTGGGAATCGTCCCCTTCTCTTTCTTGATTGCAGGACGTCTGGGAGCTTTCCTTCAGTTGATACACGAAGCGTCGCATTACATGCTTTTCCCCGATCGTGCGGTCAATCGCAACGTCGCAAAATGGCTTCTGGGATTACCCATCGGAGTCTTCTACGAGGGCTATGCGAGTGGACACAGGAGGCACCACGCCCACACGAATACGATCAAAGATCCCTTGTCCGATCGGGAGAAATACCGCATCACCAATATTCGAGATCCGAAGCTTCTTCTTCTTTTCGTAAAAGACCTCCTCGGATGGACAGCGCTCAGCATTTTTTTCGACTACAAAAGCACGGAAGACAAGGGGAGCTCGGAAGAGGCCCCGTCTAAATTGAAATCCCTCACTCAACTTTGTCTTGTGCAAACAGTGATTCTTCTCTTGGCATTTCAAGGGGATTTACGGGCCTATATTTTACTGTGGATTTTTCCGGCTATCTCTCCCCATATGTTCTTAATGAGGATTCGTGGAATTGCAGAACACGGCCTTTCGCAGCAATTAGGACATGAGATCCATGTCCCTTCGGAAGGAACGTTTTACACTCGATCGTTTTTGACTCCGCGCCACCACTACCGGTTTCTTCCTGCTATATGGCTCGAAAAATACTTCATCGGATCCTACTCCGTGCACTTCCATCACGAGCATCACCTTTTCCCGACCGTGCCCTTTTATCATTTGAAACAATTGCACGAGAGAATTTCCCCCCAGGTGGAAGCAACTAACCCGGATGTTTACGCCGACGGGTATGTCGCAGCCGCTTTGCGCAATCTTTCCTTCCCGCCAAGAAAGTTAGAGGCAGCTCCGGCATGAGTTCTTCAAAATATGAGACTGTTTTGATCACGGGGACCACCTCGGGAATTGGGCGGGCACTTTTGGCCCACTATCACCGTCACGGAGCAAGGGTGATTGCCGTCAATCGCAGGGAATGCCCGGAGCTTTGGAATGAGTTTCCTGGAGTGGAACTCGAAACGCTCGATATCACGTGCAAGAACACTGTGCATACCTTCTTAGGACGCCTCGAAAGAGAAAATCGCTGCCCGCGCCTTTTTGTTTTAAACGCCGGAATCAACCGTCCGGATAATTTCGACGGGCTCGACTTCGACACTTTCCAAGAGGTCATGAAGATCAATCTTCTGGGGGTGCTTTCTTTCGCCGGTGCGATCCATGATCTGGGACTTGTCGGAAAGACCCTTACCGCCATCTCGTCGACCTCCAATATCATTCCGAACCCGGCTCATATTGGGTATTACTTGAGTAAGTCTGCCATTCAAGAGAGCTTCAAGCTTTTGCGCCGCCGTGATCCGCAAAACTCCTACAAGACAATCGTGTTGGGACCGGTTCGTACGAGCATCATGGCAGGCTACCCGCAGCCGGAAGGGCTACAGCGAAGAATTTTCGATGCGCTGGCTGTCACGGCGGGAGAAACGGCTTCGGCTGCCGCGGAATTCTTCGAAGGGCCGCGCGAGTCGTTGCTCTACCCGAAGAAAGCCTGGATCTTCTACGAGGCCGTGAGTGCGGTCCTTGCCCTCTTCCCGAATTTATACTCGGGAACCCAACGGGCCTAGCGTAGGAACCTTCATTTTTTTCGATTCCCTCATCAAGGCCCTGTCATAGGTCCAAAGATGGCAGCGGGAAAGTAGGCTCGAGGCGATCAAATTTACATCAATCCATCCGGTTCCCTTCCCGTGTAGCCTCCCTCTTTCAACGAGGAAAAGAGCCTC
>JAHFAF010000056.1 GCA_023250715.1 Pseudobdellovibrionaceae bacterium
GCTGTGCATAAAAACCCTAGGGGCGGCCCAAGCCGTGTTCTGGCGGTGGGCCGAGAAGCAAAAGAGATGTTGGGTCGAACCCCCGGCAGTATTGTGGCCATCCGCCCCATGAAAGACGGGGTAATCGCGGACTTCGAAGTTACGCAGAGCATGCTGAAATACTTCATCGCGAAGTCCCACGAAAAAATTACTTTAGTCCGGCCCCGTATCATCATTTGCGTCCCCTTCGGTATTACCCAAGTGGAACGCCGGGCGGTCCGTGAGTCGGCTCAATCCGCCGGCGCACGAGAAGTTTTTCTGATTGAAGAGCCGATGGCAGCGGCCATTGGTGCCGGCCTTCCCATTACCGAGCCGTCCGGCAACATGATCGTCGATATCGGTGGCGGAACGACGGAAGTAGCCGTGATCTCATTGGGCGGCATTGTGTACAGTCAGTCCGTTCGGGTCGCGGGCGATAAGTTTGATGAAGCGATCGTGAACTACATCAAACGCCAATACAATCTTCTCATTGGCGAGCGAACTGCTGAATCCATCAAAATAGAGATCGGAAACGCTTTTCCCTTCGATGAAGTGAAATATTGCGAAGTGAAGGGACGCGATTTGGTTGTAGGGAGCCCTAAAACCGTCACTGTTTCGAGCGACGAAATTCGCGAGGCCTTGGTCGATCAAGTGAACATAGTCGTAGACGCGGTAAAGCAGGCCCTCGAAAGAACACCACCCGAACTTGCGGCCGATATCGTTGATAAAGGGATTGTTCTTGCGGGCGGCGGCTCTCTTCTCGCCAACTTCGATATCTTAATTCGCGAGCGCACCGGCCTTCCGGTGATGTATGCGGAAGATCCTTTGAAATGCGTTGTGATCGGATCGGGAAAAGTTCTAGATCAGCTAGATCTCCTGAAGTCGCTCACGATCGACTGATCCATGCCTTTAGTTGTCGCACCGGTTCCTCCTTTCGCCTACGTCGACAAAGCGAAGCAACAACATCCAGATTGGTTCAAGTGTCTCACCGCCAAGGATTGCGTGTTGGTCGTCACCCCTTGCATGATTCGTGCGGTAAATATTGCCGTTGAGGCGGAGTACATTCTTTGGGCTAATGACCGTGAAAAGGCCATGCGGTGCCGCGAACACACCACCGAAGAAAAGACCCAAAAAGTTCTCTGCCAAGAAGGGGAATGTATTATCCACCAACCCAATACCTCTCGCTCCGCCCAACCTAAATGAGAAGGCTGAACTTACGAGCCCGAAGGGCGAAGCAAGCGCATTGATACGAGCTTCGTCCAATGAGACCGCTTCGGCCCATGCCTCGCAGATACTTTATGATTAGCCTTCGGGGGGGCCCCAGGAGGGGGTTTTGCATTCCTTTTCCATAGGAGAGATACGGCGCTTGAAGCGGCCGTCGAGAGTCATGATGTAGACGGCGTATGCGCCACCGTCGTTGTTAGCGAAAACAATGTGACGGCCAGTCGGCGCCCAAGAAGGATTTTCGCTATTCACACGACGGCCCGTTCTCTCCCCGTTCGTTACTCGAGCCAGGTTATTTCCATCGGGATCGATAAGATAGAGATCAAAATTTCCCTCACCCGTTCTTTGGGCCGCAAAAATGATCTTGTCGCCTTTCGGTGACCACGCGGGAGAAGCGTTGTATTGCCCAGCGAAGGTAAGTTGGTTCGCTACTTTCGTGGCCATGTTCACCGTATAGATCATGGGATGGCCCGTGCGAGCGCTCGAAATGACGATTTGGTTTCCATCTGGGGAAAAGCTCGGCTCGACATCAAAGAGAAGACTTACCGAACTGGATTGAAACCCATCCCCGGCTATTTTTCTCCACTGAATGTTGCGACTCAAGGGCTCCGGTTCCGCGGGATTATTGGGATCGATAAGATAAATTTCAGGGCGGCCAGTGAAGCTCAATGTGGCGGCGAGTTTCTTTCCGTCCGGCATCCACGCGGCTCCACTATTCATTCCCTCTTTCGCGGATAAGGCCTTTCGATCGCCTGTCTGCAGATCGTGCCGTTTCAAGACCATGCGCTTGGTGCGCACGCCCCCCGCCATGCGATATTCATATTGGGCGTAGGTTAGAAACTTTCCGTTCGGCGACCAAGAGGGACTCAGCGAGACCGTGCGATCCGTAGTAAGCTGAAGGAGATTTCTGCCGTCGGCCTCCGTAACGAAGACGTCCTTATCCGGAGTCTTTCCTTTTTTATTCCAACACACCATCGAAATCCGACTGAAGAAAAGACCTCTCTCACCGGTGAGCTCTTTCAAAATATCCTCGCTCATCGCATGCACTAGCCGCGGATAATTATTGGATGGATATTGATAGCGCGTTCCGAAAATCTTTTTCTTTCCATTCACGTCATAGAGTGACGCCTCGAATACAAGCTTTGCTCCCTCGAGCTTGTAGCCCATCTTCAGGAAGAAGGAGGCCCCTATGGCGGTGAGATCCTCGTACTTAACGTTGTAGAGGTCCTTTGAAGAATCCTGACTCGCGAAAGTTGCCTCGCTCAAAAAATCAAAAAGATTCGTGAACTCCAAATCGGAAATAACCTGCCCCCGAACTAGGCCTGCCAGCTGAGGATCTTTTGCAACGGCATCGGGAAGGGGATGCACTTGGCCTACTGCTATTTTTGCGCGCCTCACATTGCCGCCGACAATCGTGATGTAAGTTGCGGCTTGAGCGGTGTTAATCCAAAGGAAGAGAATTAAAAAGAATCGCATAAAAGATTACTCCTCGGGTCGAAATACTAGATTGATCCCTTCCTCATAAAGCGAGGCCTCATCGGGAACCGGTAAGGGTTGTGACGCATCAATCGCCTGAAGGACGGAAGCATTATATGTCGAGTCCATGGAAGGCTTCACTATCTTTCTCTCTCGTATACGGCCATTGGGATAGATACGTAAGAAAACTACCGCCTCAATGCCCTTTTTCTTTTGCCACTGGTAGAGATTGAGGTTTTCCAAAATCCTTTGTCTCAAAAGAGCGCCCCAGCGATCCGAGGGAGTGCCAACCATTCCCGAAGTTCCCGTACCTTGAGAAAGACGATTGCCCTTTAAGGACGCTCGCCCCTTCTTTCCAGATTTTGCAGCGAGCGATTTTAGAGCGGCTTCACGACTGGCTTCCTCTTGCAATTTTTTCAGAGCATTTTCCTGCTCCACTTTCTGCTTTTCTGCCTTAGCCTTTGCCTCGGCCACTTTTTTTTCCTTCTCTGCGGCGGCCTTCTTCTTGGCATCGACTTCGGGGTTCACCATTTCGTCCGGGGCCACTATTTTTTCCGGCTCAGGCTCCTTAGTCACTGGCTTGGGCTCCTCCACCTGTGCCGGCTTATCAACGACAGGAAGGGCAGTATCGACCTTTTCTCCAAACATTTGATCGGGAAGTGCAACCACATCCACTTGAATGAAATCTTGGTAAAGCTCTTTTGTGTTCAGTAAGGGTTTAGAAAAAAGATGAATACCGAAATGATCGAGAATCTTCACCGTTATAAACGAGAAAAGTACCAGGCCGTGGAGAATCGCGGACGCGAGGAGAGCGGATTTCGGAATAAAGAGAAAGCGCTGATTGAGCGCTTCACTGCTCATTTTTTATCCGGCGTCTTTTCCGGAGGAAGTGTCACGAGACCAATCTTATCCACGCCCGCGTTCTTAACTTCCGCCATCGCCTGGGCGACAACTGCATAAGCGAGGGCTCCGTCAGCGCGAATAAAAACTTCTTTTTTCGAGCGATTCTTGAAAAGATTGATCACGGACTTTCTAAGATCCGCAAAAGGAATTTCCACCTGATTCAAAAAGACGCGGGAGTCGCGCGTAAGGCTCAATGTTACCGGATTTTCATCCTTGGGCAGTGCCTTTGCCGAAGCTTTGGGCAATTGAATAGGAATTCCGCTCTCCATCATCGGAGCGGTCACCATGAAGATCACGAGAAGGACTAACATCACGTCCACAAAAGGCGTGATATTGATCTCGGAAACTGGCCCCTGATCGTCCGAACCGCTTCGAAAGCCACCCATGTTAGTGTGTTAGGAAGTTACGTTTTACGATATTTAGAAAGTCGCCCGCAAAATTTTCCATCTGAGTTTTCAGCGCCTTGATCTTATGAATGTAGTAATTGTATCCCATCACTGCGGGGATGGCGCAGGCAAGGCCTACAGCCGTTGCAATCAGGGCTTCCGCGATTCCAGGCGCCACCACCGCCAAGCTTGCACCGCCCTGCGCGCCGATATTTGTGAAGGCGTTCATGATGCCCCACACCGTACCAAATAGACCGATAAAAGGAGCAGTGCTTCCAGCTGTGGCAAGAAAATTCAAGGAACGCTCCAAGCGCATCGCCTCATTCCGACTCGCACGCCCTAGAGATCGTTCGAGGTTGGTAATGGAAGACTCCGGCGGAATGAGCTTTCCCGGATCCCCTTGGTGGGAAGTGCCCCCTTTCTGTCTTTCCTTTTCCATCAGACGTTGAAGCTCGACATAACCCGCCTGAAAAATCTTCGCCACCGGGGCATTCGAGTATTTCTTGGACTCGGCATAGATGTGATCCATGCTTTTTCCGCTCCAGAAAATATCCAAAAAGCTCTCGCTGTTTCCAAAGCTACGCTGAATGGTGCCCCACTTGAAGAAAATGATAGCCCAGGTGAAAAAGGAGAAGGTCACCAAAATGAGTAGAACCAACATTACGATGGGGCTCGCATTCGCGACGATATCGAGCACACCAATAGTAACGGCCCCTTCTTTTGCGGTGGAGGCAGCCAGGGCTGATTGAATGAAGAGTGGGTTCAAGTGTTGGATTTGAAGTTCAGAATAGTGTATGAGAGGCAACCAAGAGCGTCAAGGAGCCCAGGTGGTCGTAGTCATCGGAGCCGGCCTCGCTGGAAGCGAAGCTGCCCTACAAATAGCGTCGAGAGGAGTACCGGTCGAACTTTGGGAAATGCGGCCGAGCCGGATGACCGAAGCACACACCTCCGGCCGATCGGCCGAGCTGGTCTGCAGCAATAGCTTCGGCTCGACAAGCCCCCACTCCTCTTCTTCCATCCTCAAAGAAGAATTGAGCGTGCTAGGTGCTAGCATTCTAGAAGTGGCACGTCAGTTTGCGGTGCCAGCAGGCGCGTCACTCGCTGTCGATCGGGAATTATTCTCTCAGCGGGTCACGGACCTCCTAGCCGCCCATCCTTTGATAAGCCGTGAGACAGGTGAAATTCGTGAGATTCCGAAAGATCGAATTTCGATTATTGCCACGGGCCCGCTTACTTCACCTGACCTTGCCCAGCATCTCACCCAAAAAGTGGGACAAGACTCTCTCTATTTTTACGACGCGATCTCCCCCATCGTGAGTGCTGAGAGCCTCGATCTCGAGCAAATGTATTTCGCGAATCGCTATGACAAAGGCGAAACAAAGGACTTTCTCAATATCCCGCTCACTCAAGAGCAATATGACACCCTGGTAGAAGATCTTCTAATGGGCGATGTGGTTCTTCCTCACAATTTCGAGGAGGAAAAATACTTTGAAGCTTGCATGCCGATAGAAGCCTTAGCGAGTCGCGGAAGACAGACTTTGGCATTCGGCCCGATGAAACCTGTAGGGTTAAATAATCCTCGCGATGGCAAACGTCCCTACGCTGTTATTCAACTTAGAGCGGAGAATCAATATAAGACTGCATATAATCTCGTCGGTTTTCAGACAAAATTGAAATACAAAGAGCAGGAAAGAATTTTTCGAAAGCTCCCGGGCCTTGGACAAGCTGAGTTCTTGCGACTCGGAAGCATGCACCGGAATACTTACCTACACTCGCCCCGAACCCTATTGCCGACCTTACAGCTGAAATGCGATCCGAACATTCTAGTAGCAGGACAGCTCACGGGTACGGAAGGCTATTTGGAATCCACAGCCACCGGCTGGCTCGCGGCCTGGAATGCGGTGAGGCTCCATCAAGGCCTCGAGCTCTCTTACCCCCCGGCAAAAACGATGTTGGGGGCATTGACCAGAGCCATCACCGACCCAGCAAGAGTGGACTTTCAGCCGATGAACTCCAATATGGGCGTCCTACCTCCTTTGGAAACACGCCAAAAAGACAAGAAACTCAGAAATGCCGCTCTTTCAGAAAGATCGCAGAGCGAAGTGAAAAGTTGGTGGAAATCGGTTAACGAAGCGAAGCTTCTTTCGGTGCAGCCGTGCGACGGAAGAGTTGATCCCGAGCGCCCCGCCCCGATTTTTTCTTAAGCGAAGAAGCTTTTTTCTTAGAAGTCGAGGTTCTTGGTTCGTCGATCACGCCACCTTGGATGACTCTATCAATGGCGTCCACGGAATTCGCTTCAACGGAAGAAGGAGCACGATCGGTAGACGTCACTGAGATTTCCTCAGGAGAGCTAGCTACCCCGCGGCTTCGGCGTGCGCTACTTGATTTCCCCGCCTCATCCGACAAACCTACTGCATCAAAAACAGCCCCTGACCCAGAAGACCCTCCCAAGGTACTCGACCTCACTACATTGAAATTATTAGGAACGAAACTAGATCCACCGCCCATGGTATCTGCCGATGCAGAACCAGGCTCGCTTGCTCCTCGCGAGCTGCGGCCGCCGCTTCCGCCACCAGAGCTGCTAGACGGATCAATACTCTCAGGGGCAAAACTATTTCCGGACGAAGCCATAAAAGCGTGTCCGATGTTGTTGGGACCTACGGGGCCGCCCGGCAACGACGGAATTGCTTCGTTCTTTCCGCCGGTCAGAGTGTCCCCCGCGGAAAACGTACTTGCCGTTAGATTGGTCGCCGTATTCCCACCCGCGAATTGCTTTAGTTTTTCCGCAATACTTTGCTTAGCCTCGGGAGCAGCGAAAGAAGTGGGCCCCGCCGGCTGCATTTGCAGACCGTACTGTGCATAGGTCTTTACCGTAGTGTCTGAAAGGTCATTGATTCCCTTAATCGTGTCCGCGATAATTTCGCTTCCTATTGGGGGAGCTTTCGCGTTTGCTTCCTGGCGTTTTTGCAAATCTTCCGCGATTCCTTCCGTAATCTTGTTATTGTCCGGCGGTGGCTTTAGTTTATCTTGCGTCTGATTGAAGTTTTGCTGAATTTGCTTGAAGGCCTCAGTAGTACTTTTATTAGCCTCGTTAGAATATTGATCGTTCTGCTTCATAATTTCCAGGGGCTTATCCGCGTTTTTGCGGTTTGGATCTTCTGCACCACGGGCTCCAGCGATCAAGCCCTGCACCTGCTGCGTTAACATTTGAAGTTGTTGGTTGCCTTGCCCTTGCTGGCCTAGTTGCCCCTGTTGACCTAGCTGCCCTTGCTGGTCGAAAGCGCCGCGGCCAGGCCCTGGGATGACTCCAGATACATTGGATGGTTTTCCGGGAAATTCTAAGCCGCGCAAGCCATTTGGGCCAATGTGATCCGCACACACGGCGGAAGAGAGTAATAGCGTCGCTAGTAAAATAGGATTGAAATTCATCATCCCCCCGAAGCAGTAAAAGTGCATAACACCTGCCAGAATTAATGAATTAGAGAGTTCAAATTTTTTGAGGAGTTACGAGATTGTGAAGGGGGAGAAACCGGAAGAATACCGTACAAAACTTGATCGCTTACGAAGGCCGTAGCCGAAAAAAACTGACCCCAGGAGAACACGTCGTTCTCCCAGGGTCAGTGTGCCTTCCGTCCCGCGCATCAAGCTTTTCAAAATCTATCGGGTTAAAATGCACGGCTTGGGCCAAGGTTGACGAAAGAGAGTAAGAGCCTGACTTTGCTTCGAAATGGTCGTCGGTGAAGATCTTTTTTGCGCCTGTCACCCCCACTTTCAGGCGTCTAAGGAATGAATGGGTCCAGACTCCAGACTCAATAAAAGTTAATAATATCAATTATTTATTAGTGCCGTTTAGGTTAACAACACCCCGTTCCGCCCCCAATGGACAAGCCTTTTACTCTAAGCTCGCGAATGCCGATAAGAAAAATAGAATGAAAGCTTCAATCGTCCTAATCTTAGGTTTCGCTATTTTGGGGTTCGCTAGCACCGCCGCGGAATTTCAAGCCATTCGAAAAGACATCGCCGCAAAGGGCACCAGAGGGGTCGTCCCGGTTCTTCTACCAGGGATTGCCGATCCCTCTCAAATACGAGTCGGAGAAGAAGATGCCTTGCACCTGAAGCCCCAGGAAGCCGAAGGGAATATCGAGGTCACCGAAAAAGCTGAGCCCCCCCCAAAGAAAATCAAGGCCCAAGCGAAAAAGGAAAGATCCGCAAAGCCAGCGGAGGAATTGGCCGAAGTTGCAAAAGAACCGACCCCTGACCCGCTTTCTCGGCCCACTCCCCTTGCACCTGTTCCTAGAGAAAAAATAGAGAAGTTTGGAAATTCCCCGCTCGCCGAGATTCCGCTGGAGCCAGAAATCGCCATTATTTTATCCGCGCAAAGATTTTTTCCGGCGCGCGTTCGGATAAAGGAAGGACAGGCCACCCGCCTTCTTTTCACCAGTCTAAACTCTCGGCCCGCCGCTCTCGTCATTGAACAACTTCAAGTCCAGCGATGGATTGCAAACGATCAACCCACCAATGGGCCAAATCGAGTGCCCGCGGAAATTCTTCGTGAGATTGGCAATAATCGAATGACTGAAGTTTTGTTACAACCTCAACGCGGTACCTACACTTTTCACGACGCACTATCGGGAGCCGTGGGAGAAATTGTCGTCGAATAGGAGCTCGATCTCATGTCCGTATTCGAAACCTCAGTACAGGTATTCCTAGCCCCCGTCCTTCCCTACCTTAAGGACGACAGCGTAACAGAGGTGATGATCAATGGGCCATTCAACATCTTCATCGAACGAGGAGGTTGCGTGGAAAAGGTTGCTACCAAATTCGAGGATGAAGCCTCATTGATGGCAGCTGTGAGAAATATATCTCAATTCGTGGGGCGCCCTATCGATGACGAGCATCCGTTTCTAGACGCCCGATTGCCGGATGGATCTCGAATTCACGCCGTCGTGGCACCGATCGCACGCAACGGAACAACCGTATGTATTCGTAAGTTTTCCAAGGTCCAACTCTCCTTGAAGGACTTGATCAACAAGGGCGCGCTCACCCCGGACGCCGCTAGATTCCTGGATGTTTGTCTGTACTTGAAAAAGAACATCATGATCTCGGGAGGAACTGGCTCCGGAAAAACAACAATTCTCGGTATTATCGCAAGCCGCTGCCAACCCGATCAGCGCATTGTAGTTCTTGAAGACTCCGCCGAACTGAAAATCTATAATAACCACGTCGTCTTTTTCGAAGGGCGCCCTGCCAATGAGTTTGGAAAAGGGCAGGTGACTCTAAGAGACCTCGTAAAATCTTCCCTGCGCTTACGTCCCGATCGAGTAATCGTGGGGGAAGTTCGAAGCGGTGAAGCTCTCGATCTCATAAGCTCCATGAATACCGGCCACTCAGGTTCCATGGGAACGGTCCACTCGAACAACCCTCGCGAGTGCCTCACGCGCTTGGAAACTCTGGCCCTGATGACGGACGCCGAAGTCCCCGTGCAAGCGGTGCGCGCTCAAGTTGCTTCTGCGATCAATATCGTCATTCAACTTTCTCGTATGCAGGACGGCTCAAGAAAACTGACCCATATTTCCGAAGGCATTGGCATGGACCTTCAGGGAAACTACATGACTAACGACATCTACCTCTTCGAGCAGACCGGAAGAGACAAAGAAGGGAAAGTCTTAGGAACCCTGAACGCCACGGGGAATTTACCGACCTTCATGCGGGAAATTGAAGTAAACCATCTTCCATTTCCAAAAGAGATGTTTCAGAGAAAGGCAGTCCCCGCAGCAAAACCCCCTCAGAGCGGAACGGGTACCCCGAGCGGCGGCACCCCCACTCCGCACGCGGCCTAACAGACAGGAAGCTTTTCCTTTAATAGATTCAAATAGCCCGAAAAGTTGGCGAGCAAACCATCCATGCGGTGATCCCATCGCTGGAAGTGAATCATGCTCCTATCCTTGTCTTTCTGAACAGAAAGTAGGCTGAAATTCTCGAAAAGAAGGAGAGCGTTAGAAAAGGTTTGAATCGAAACCGCCTCAGGAAATGTAAGTGTGGAGCGGGGGGGAAGACTTTCCGTCTGTTTGATGAGCTTCTGAATCCATTGACGTTTTTCCACCGGCCCAGACAGTAAGAGAGGATCCTTCAAAGACTGCAACGCAAAAGTATAAGCCTCGATCAAATCGCCTAGAAGTCGGACATAGACGTGAACAAGATCCGCGCCGTTTTCGAGTATGCCTTTCGTTACGTCGGGGACAAGGCGTCCTTTCCAGGGTTTTCCTCCGGAAAGAAAAGAAAGATTCTCGTCCATGGCCTCCAGAAAAATGCGGGTCGGATCGAAAAAGAACTCGAACTTGAGTAGATTCCTTAGCTCTCCCGCTGTCTTCAATGTCTTTTCACGGAAAATACCCGGATCGATTACACCCTCTTCCTTCAATGTGGAAAAATAGGCGAGCAAAGAAATGGCGGGGCTCACAAGACAGTGAATGGCGCTATTCTTATAGAAGTTGAGAACAATTCGCTTTCGGGGCTCACAATAATAACCGCGCGGCACGGAATCCGAAACGCTCAATACCGAACTCTTCAAGAGCCTTCGCACTATCTGCTCGACGGCTCGACGAAATGACTCTTCATCTCCAACGCTCAACGGGCTCCCCACTTTTTTCGCGTAGGCAAGGAGGGACAAAGAGTACCGAAGCAATTCCTCTAAAGAAAGTGCCGCGCTATCAGCCCCGAGAAGAACAGAAGAGACTAAGGACTTAGGCGTAATGGGGGTGGAGTCGTTGATTCCTTTACATACTTGAAACGCTGTTTTTTGGAGCATCAGTTTCGGGTCTAGGGAATTGCTCTCAGCGGATTGGTAAATCTCCTTGGTGAATAGCGGGGGCGCAAATCTGACGTAGACCTTGCCGATATTCTTCTTCACAAACTTACGCGAGCCGATGAGCGACTTTGCGCTCTCCTTTACTTTGGCTCCTCCTGCGAGCTCTTTCGTATACGCCCCTTGCTCGGGAACCTCGTCATAACAAAGCGCCACTGGAATCAGAGCAAGATCCTCCACCACTTTATCCGACTGGGACTCGAGAATCATTTTTAGAAAACCGTATGCGGGTGCAAGCATCTTTCCCGATCGACTGCGCGTGCCTTCGATGAAAAACTTAACGTTGTACCGATTGCGCAGGAGAAAGTGCACATACTTCTTAAGACAAGTCGCATAGAGCACATTTCCTCGAAAGGACCTTCTGACGAAAAAGGCACCACCCATTCGCATGAAGTAACCTGCCGGCCAGAAGGCCAAATTAATTCCGGCAAGAATGTGCGGCGTGACCATGTCGTGGATAAAAAAGAGATAAGGGATGACTAGGTAATCTAGGTGACTTCTATGACAAGGCACAAAGACAACCGCTTTTGTTTTCATTAGCTCGCGCACACGATGGAGCTCTTCTTCATCAGCCTCGAGTCCATCAAAAACTTTCGTGAAAATCCAGGTGAGTACGACATACATCACCTCGATGCACCGGAACTTATAGTTCGCAACGATTTCCGTAAGGTAAAGATATGCCCTCGACATGACTTTTTTCGGATCCACCCCTTCCTGAGCCGCTACTTCTCGAATGACTTGAAGAAGTTCAGGATCGCGCATCAAAGTCTCTTTTACGGAGATTGGTGAGGCATACCGGGGACCGACGACCACGCGCATCTCCTGACTCGACTGGACCAGTATCTTTCTTCGCGTGCTCTTCGCCACCTTCATCGCTTCACTGTCGTCAAAGGCGTCGTCGTATTCCGGAGATTCTCGATTCTCCGTCATGTAAATTGGGGTAAGCGCTTTGACCGTAGAGTCTTTTCGTTTGCGTAATAGATACCAAATTTTCCCAATGACGTTCGGATTGGAGCTTAATCCAAAGAGGTATTCTGGAAGAGATCGCACTGAGCCCCGCATGTGCTTTCTCCAAAGGATAAAAATTGGAACTATTGGAAATTTCTGAGTCTGACCATTACCTGCAGTCGAAGAATAAATTTCACAAAGGATTTTCTCAACCGGTGTGGGCTCAAAAGGACGTGTTCGCTCCCGCCCCGAGCTATAGAGCAATCTCGGACCAGCAGCGTTTCCCAAAAATAGACTCGAAAATCTCTTTCTTCCAAAAACGACCTGGAAAAAAAACTTCGGCTGCGAAAGAGCAAGGACCCGCTTGCGATTCGTAACCTGAATCGCGCCAAGGCCCTCCCTGCGGCACCAGCTAGAGAGAATGAGGAACTCCGTGATCCCTCCATGCGTGAGAGCAAAGACGAGCTTTCCTTCGCCAGCCATTCGCCTCAGCTCTGAAACAGGAAGATCAAACTCGAAGCGGACAAAAACCCGCTCCGCGATCCACTGCCAAAGACTATCAATCCATTGATAGAGCTTACTCAAACCGTTGCCACCCGAGTTTCAAATGACACAACGTACAAAGACGCAGCATTAATTGCAAGTAAACGGTTGAATTTAAAAACAAAGGGGCTCCGGAACCTAGGTTCCGGAGCCCCGAAATTGGAGAAGGGACCCTTGAAAATAGTGGTGGTGCTTTACGGCAAGAGGTCCCTTCTATAGAGCCCAACGTACGTGCTACTCAGCAAGAAACTAAGATTTAATTTTTCGGATGCGATTTTTCCCGCCCTTGTTACCACCTTGCATCAAAATGCAGTGCGGCGTCCTTGTAAAGAGCAAAGTACGGACCACTTAACAGTGTGTTCCAGCTTCTGCAACCCAATGAAATGTGAAGCGCTTTAGAAATGCATAAGAATACAGCACGAACTTCTTCACGGAGTTTTGAACAAATATTTTGAAGAGCGGGTGAAGACAACGAAGACAACGGCGATTTGTCTGTTCTATTCGCAGAATGGCGAAGATCTACTCGAATTTGGGTTTCTTCGTCGCTACTTTATCGGCAGAAAGAGTCTCGTGAAGAGCGGAGCCGGGGAAGAGCGTCTTAAACGTGTTCTCCATGTAGGACAACATCTTTTCGGAAGGAAGAACTTCTGGCTCGTGTTTCTTTCGAAGCTGTCTCGAGAATTTCTCGCGCTCTATCGTAAGATTCGTATCCACTACGGCCCATTGTTCGTCGAACAGCCAGAAGGTGAAGTGAATGTCTTTTAGCTTTTCCTGGCTAAGTCCCACTTCTCCCCTGTAACTACCGACAATTCGATACCCACCCGTCTTGTCTCTTTTGATTTCCACCACCGGGCGGCTAATGAAATTAATTTGCGGCATTTCCGTTGCCATATGGGCCAAGAGACCTTGAACGAAATGAAAAGAAATTCGCTGAAAAATATCCGCGATTTTTTGATCCGTTGTCTTTAGATAATAGCTGTAAGGATGGCGCTCGTTTGGAAAGTCTTTTGCCAAAAGTTGAATCCGCTCCGAAGCAAGAGTCGGATTGTGCAATGGACCGAGCAGAATATCGATGTCCTTTAATAAAAAGTCGCGACGGGACAGCTCTTGACTCCCGCTATACGCTGAAAAGAGCGCGGGCTCCGCTTCACCATATGTAGCAACATCCAGCAGGAAGAAATCCGCTGCCTCTTTCGGCCTTTTCAATTCCATTAGAAGGCGCCCGGCATCGGCATTACGCTGGCGTTGCTTGTAGTAGTCCACCATGGTTTTGATGGCCTCTGTTCCGATCGCATCCGTCTGGTTTTCCTTTGCGACTCCGGTCAGTATCGCGATGGACTCTTCCGGCTTCAAAAGGAGCTCGCTCAAGGCTCGACGTGCTCTATTATCCCTGGTTCCCGCAAGTTCCTGGGCATTTCCTCCAGCTGCATTCTTTTTCTGAAGGACTAGCGGGGTGTCTTCATCCCGATTCAAGAAGGTATCCAAACTTCCGGTGTAATACAGGGCCGCTCCCCCGCAGATGGTCGAGAGGATGAGGAGGAACAACATTCCGACCGCGCGGCTTTTGCCTTTTTTGGGAGCGCCAAAACTTCCCTCATCGGAAAAAACCGGTCTTCCTGCAGATTCTGCGGCGAATGAAGAATCGTCCTCTTCGCCGCTCCCTCTCTTCCCGCGTTTTTTTCCTCCCGTCTGGATGGGAACGTCATCATCATCGTTACTAGATCTACGACCGCTACGCGGACTTTCGGATTCCCCTTCATCCCCTGCTTCATCGAGCGGCTTGAACCCTCCCGGAGTTTTTGAACGCTTCGTGGTGCGCGGTTCCAGTTTTGGCGTTTCAGGCTCGGGTTCAGGCTCTGGTTCGGGAATCGGAACTTCCTCCGCAACATGCGCCTCTTGAGGAACGCTTCCTCCTCCACCGGTGAATACTTCCTTGAAATATTCGATCGTGGTAATGGGCTGCCAATCGGGCAGGCCTTCATACCAGACCAGCGCGTCGGTAGGGACAATCCCTTCGCGAATCTGTTGAATAACATCTTGTTCACTGAAGGGTCCGGTCTGACTACCACTAATGCCAAGGAAGAATTGAAGGGGTTGAGCGGCGGGGCTGGCCATCTATAAATTATAACATTAGAGCGCTACTCTTTGTCGGAGGGAGGCTTTCGGCCGAATACCCGAGCACGCGCCGTTTCCAATTGCTTGCGTCGGTACTCTTCGTGGTTACTTTTACCGAAAATGCTATCGGCGTAGGCCTTCACATCCATGATTTGGATTTCGTAAGGAAAGAAGACATATTCATAAGGCTTGGGCAGGCTAGGAAAGACCTCGTTCAACACCTGTTGCGCGCCATGTAAATTCTCCAACTGCGTTCTTAGGTGCGTCAAGGTTTGGTGTAAGGGGTTTTTTAATTTCACAAGCTCGCGGCAGGTAAACTGAATGGCCCTATAGTGCTCACTCGTATGGGGGTTGATGAGACTTCTACCCAATCGACTGAACCCAATCCTTCGCTCTAGCCGCCGGATCAATTTTTCGACGTAAGGAGCTTTCGTCTTATGCTTTTGCAAGTGAACGTGAATCCGATCCATCTCAAACTGCAAACGCTTTAGATCGACTAAACGATTGCGCGATCGTCCCGGACGGACATTCGGAAGGCTAATGATATTTTTTTCTAATAGAAGGCGAACCGCGCGCGCGGCATCGAGCTTCGTCTCCGTTACCAGTCGAAACCCAATTCTGTCGTAGATTTCCTCGACGACACTGGAAGGCTTATGGAGGAGTTTGATGATTTCCCTCTCCCGATCTTTCCGGTCTTTTCTCTTGAAGAAAAGAAGCTTGATAGCGCTTCCGTCCTCTTTTCTTCCTAAATAAGTCGCCCCTGTCGTCGAATCCACATAAAGATAGTTGTCAAGACGGCTCAGCACCTGGTTCTGCACCTGATCGAAAATCTTCAAGCGCGGATCGTGCGCCAAGTGAATGAAGATATGCATGAGCCGAAGAATCGCGCATGCGTAGACCTGATCCGGATGCCCGGTCTGTTCGGAAGCAAGGAGAAGGATGCGGCGAATATCGGTGATTGCTTTACGGTTACGCAGGTGTTCCGGAATCTTCAGATGCTCCGGATCGGCCAGCGACTTCTCGATGAATTGAACAGCGTCGTCAAAAAAACCCCATATGAGATCTAAATCTTCCGCATTAGCCGGATCAAATCCGTAGGCCTGAATGAAATTGGTGGCCTCCTCCATCGACTTCAGCTCCAAGCGAGGAACATCGAGGGTCGAAGTACCTTCCACCACCACTTTCAGGATGGGCCATGGGAAGTTGAAATTCTGGGTGGCGTCCATTTCGCGGACAAGATAGCATACCGAATTCTGAAAGGCTTCCCGAGCTTTTGGAGAGGTGGCTGAGCGGTCGAAAGCGGCGGTCTTGAAAACCGTTGGGCTCGCAAGGGTCCCGAAGGTTCGAATCCTTCCCTCTCCGCTCCCGTAGGATTAATACTTACGCTTAATTTTAACTGCATCCATATCATCGAGCCTACTCTGAACCACACCAGGAAACGGCAATACTCGGCCAAGTGCTCTTTTGTCGCGAAGTCTCAGGAAAGGCCGCTCGATGATAACAGTTGCAACCCAACCAACTAGAATGGAACCCGCTACGTAGATCGCCCAGATGGCGTAGACATTCAATTTAATTCCTTGCATCGATAATAGAAAGCCCACGTGCCACAAATAAATGTTGTAAGAGATCCGTCCAATAAAGGCTAAGGTTTGAGTCAGGAGATTGGTTCCAAAGAGGCCCGGAGATCGGACGGCTCCGAAGACGATTGCGCCATAGGATAGATAGACCGCAGTCAGCCCCATTGTGTTCACGACTCTTCCCGATCGGAAACCGAGAAAAGGAGTCAGTAATACAAAGAGTAGCGCTCCGCTAATCGCCCACTTCGCCGGGGAGACGGAAAATAGAAACTTTTTCACGGAGTCATTCGCCATTTCCATTACAAACGCAATACCCATTCCGAATGCAAGACAATCCAGTCGCAGAACCGAGGGAAAGAGTGTCGTCCAGAGTCCATACCCGCAAATCTCTCCGACAACAAAACGCAAAGAGGGA
>JAHFAF010000371.1 GCA_023250715.1 Pseudobdellovibrionaceae bacterium
AGCAGCAATTACCGATACTAAGAGAGTGGAAGTGGATTGTGGAAACCTCGACATGCCTTCTCGCCTTCACCGCAAAAACGGTAATCTCAACTTCTAATGATGCATGCTCAAGTAAGAATTGGACTCGTATGGCCGGGAGATATGCCACCATTCCAAGTGGCAGATCAAGAAAATTTGTACATTGGAACAATAAAAAATGGCGTTTGTACAACTAATGGTCTTGATCCCTTTTGGTGGGTAGGGTACTTGGAATCCATCCGTTGGGGAGCACATGCGAAGGTAGGCTTTTGTGGCAAGGCTATGTGTTTCTCTTTTCTTGGTTTCCATCCACTACTGGACCCCCATTCTAGTGGCCAAAGACAAAGATTATTCCTCACGATTCCGAGCCCAGCAGGAATCCAATAATAGAATAGCAGAGCAGTCCCTTCAACGTGCTCGGGCTCAGCAGGAATCCAATAATAGAATCGCGGAGCAGTCCCTTCAGCGTGCTCGAGCTCAGCAGGAATCCAATAATAGAATCGCGGAGCAGTCCCTTCAGCGCGCTCGAGCTCAGCAAGAGGCGAAAAATAGAATTGCGGAGCAATCCCTTCAGCGCGCCAGAATGAAGTCGGGGAGCAGTAGCGGGGAATGGCGAGTGGCTCCCAGTTCGGCGTATCCCTCCTCAAGCTTTGCCCCCCAGTATGTCCAACCGGAAGAAGTTGAAGTAGTTACATTAGCTCAGGGCGCGAATGGCACTCGGTACCCCTTCGGCAAAAATTGGATGAAGCGCCAGCCCTATCGAAATGGTCCCATTACGACCGGCTTTGCCGGCTACAATATCGAGGAATGGGTGATTGAGTTTCGTCTGGTCGTGGATGCGAATGGTAGAGAATACCTCGAGACGAACCCTGCAGAAAACCCTCGGTCGGTGGCCGCAAGAGAGAAAGTTCGAAAAGACGCGCTCGACAGCAAACGGGCCGAGCTCTCTCTTCAAGCCAAGGCGGACGAGTCCGAATTTGATCAAGCGGTCTTAAAGATCTGGTGGGCCCCCCTTGAAATCAAGATTCAAGACTGGTTGACGGCCATGACAAAGGCGATAGACGAGGAATCGAATGATCTTACTAAGGCAAAGCTTCGATCTCAGTTCAGCGCGCGCAAAAAGCCGTTCTCCGATTATTTAGAAACAGTTAACGTCGCTGTGGGGATTGAGAAAAAACGAAGAGAGTCCTACACGGCTTCCATTGATTCACTTGCCTCGAGAATGTTGGCGGACGGGAAGCAGGCATCGGATCTCGCGTTGGCTTCGGGAGAATCAAGAAAGAGTGGCATGGAAAGCTGGGAGAGCCGCTTGGTATTGCTCAAGAAGGAGTGGGAGGGGGAAGGGTTGAGCAAACAACTGGAGACGCAGCCCACCTTCGCAACGCTAAGAGAGCCCATCGCCCAAGCGATTGCGCGATTCATGGAGTTGATTACGGAGTTTACGGGGGGGTATCGCGCGGAACATTCCGTCTGGCGAGAGGAGTGGGTGGTGAAGCGACTTCAAGAAGCAATGACAAGCTTGGATAATTGGGAGAAAGAAGAAAAAGATCTCCTCAATCAAGAAGGTCTCAAACATGTTCGTAAGGCTGTCTCCATTGCATTTGAGAAGGGGTTAAAGGAAAAAAAGAATTTCTTGAGTCGGGTTGGCAAGCTCATCGAATCAGAGGACGAGGCAGAACAAAAATACCTGTCTGGCGTCGCGCGTGAAGTAGAAGAGGCGTTCGCGGCGGATGTCCTCATCGAAAAAATTCGTGCGGAAATTGAGGCACGGGCCGTTGTGGAAAACGATCGAAGGAAGGCCGCACGTGAGAGCATCTCGCTTGCCTGGCAGGGATCTCAAGACACCGAGGGGCTCGAGCGGCTTTGGGCCCGTATTTCAAGCGTCAAGGACTTGCTACTCAAAGAACGAGGCCGTTACCCCTTAACCGAAAAAATGAAGTCGTGCGCGCCCTTCTCGCGTCGGGTGGAACTTGAAGATTTGGAAACTAATTTTGCGTATACCCAAAAAGAAGTGACCACCGTTTTGTATGCCTATACGGGATACAGGAGCTTTGAGTGTGTCGACACCCATGCGGTAATGATCGTGGAAAGTGTCGACCTCAGAATGGCTGATTGGGATAAGAAGGATGAACTACTCTCGGAAATGGTGCAGAAGGCTGCGAAGCGAAATGCGCGTGGGTGGGCGGTGTGGACCGAGGGTAGTCTAATTGTGCGAATCGAGGAGCCTCGATTGGAGACTATTTCTTTCCGTAAAGTCCGAAGGCCTAGCGATGTGAGCGAGAGTCTTATTCTCTCTTTTTCCGATGGAGTAGGAGCTAAAGACCTTACTCAGGTCGAAGACTTTAGCCTGGAGTTTGAATTGAAGAACCATTCGGTTTCTGTCCGCTCGGACACGCTTTCAAAGGAGCTGGAACAGAAATCGGAGAGTTGGGAATCGACTGAGAGATAGAGAATTACTTGATCGAATTTATTTGGAGAGGAATCATTAATATGAAGACCATAACCTTAGTTGCTCTTACCGCGCTTTTGTCATTTTCTGCCCTTGCGGAAGGGAAAGCACCCTCCATGGTGTCTTTCCATAATCGGAATCTTCCCTGTGTGGGAAATTTCTTGGAGAGCAAAGAGGGGGAAGCGGAGCCTCTTCTCACCGTCGTGGGTTGTCTTGAGAATTTGCACAGCGGCGGGCTCGAGCTGAAATCGGGCCGGGGCGAGGTGTTCCGGAGTCAGGACGTTTCGGTTCACCCTTCGCTCCTGGAATCTCGCGTCGTCGATCCGGCAAAAGTGCCGGAGGAATTGTCCCTTGCCGTTGTGTTTTTCCCGTCGGGCACCCGGGAGCGCTTAGGCCTTTCCAGCATTCAGGTGGCAAAATCCCTTCCTACCGATTCCACGACTCTTGTCTCAGGGAGTTCCACGATTCCCGGCACTCCTGTGCTGGACAAAACCGGCGGGGTCGTCGCCCTTCAGAAAGAGTGTGAGTCCTCTGAGGAAAAAGACTGCAAAACAGTTTCGCTCTTTACAGAAATTAGCCGTGGCACATTGTTATCCGCGAAGAATAGCGATCGTTATGCGATGGGAGAGGTGTCCGTGCCGGATGCTACCCATGAGCTCGGCCTATTCTTTCGGCGGCAGCAATGTCAGCAGACGTGCCAACAGCCTGTTCGCTATTATTATTGTCAGCCCCAACCACAGCCCCAGCAGCCTCAGTGTGGAACTCAATACCAAAAGCCGGCCGCGCCTCCACCACCACCCCCTCAACAACCAGTCTACTCCGGAGCCAATATCAAGGGCGCCAACATTCAGTCGGGAGTTATCGTGAATTCGAATATTCAAAATTCCAACATTACGAATTCCGTGATTGTGAATTCGAATATTCAGAATTCCAATATTCCGAATTCCACTCTGCAAAATACGAACGTGCACAATTCAAATGTTCCGAATTCCACTTTGACCAACGCGAACATTCACGATTCGCACCTTCCCAACTCGAGCGTGACGAATGCGAACATCCATCGATCTTCGCTTCCGAATTCTTCGGTTCGTTCATCGAATACATATCAGTCGAATCTTCCCAATTCGAGTGTGAGAAACTCGAACGTGCGCCAATCGAATGTTTCGAATTCGACGTTTCATAGCACCAGTGTGGATTCTTCCAATTCAGGACGGGCAAGTACACCGCCCCCCCCAACCAGGGCGCGCTCGGTGAGCTATTCCCCGCCCGCAGGCCAGAGGAATATTAGCATTGCAGCAGTCCCAAGCCAGCCGGTGGAGCAGATCCCCTTACTTCCTCAACCTCCGCCACCTCCTCCCTACAACGGAATGTACGACACCGCGGCCACTCGCCCTCATCGGGTCGGATCTAGTAGCTTGGAAAATCAAGTGGCGAAAAGTGTTCGCGAGCTGGACGGAACGAGTGCGGCAAACGCGAACCTACTTGCGGCCACGACAGTTCCCCTGCTGAAGGGGGAGACGGTCACGGCCCATTCCTCCTCCCTTACTCTATTAGCGAAGGGGGAAACACCGTCTGAGCGGAATCCCACTTTGGATATTCCGTCGAAAAAGGACGGAGTGCTATTGCTGGTGCAGGCGAAATAGATTCTATTCTTTGAGCTGAGCTTCCACCCAGTTCAAGCGAATGAGCACCTTGAGCGCTTCCGGAAGCGCTTGGAAACCGGGGAAGTTGTGTACCTCGCAATCGATGTTCTTATAGATCTCTACAACGTGCACTAGAGTTCGCGCATCGGGATCAGCCGTGCCGCCGGTGCTGAAGGGTTTGTGATCCGGGTAGTACCATGTCCCGTGATCAGAAAATCCTGGGCCGGCAAAAGCGTAATTTCCGTTTGGCCACTTCCAAGAGTCATGATCCGAAAAGCCAGGGCCAGCGAACGCATACTTTCCGTTCGAATATTTCCACGAGTCGTGATCGGAGAATCCAGCTCCCGCGAAAGCGTAACTGCCGTTGGGGTATTTCCACGACCCGGAATCAGAGAATCCGGGACCCGCGTAAG
>JAHFAF010000057.1:0-8622 GCA_023250715.1 Pseudobdellovibrionaceae bacterium
GAAGATCCCCTCTTCCATTGCGCCCCCAAACTCAGTTGAGTTTCAAAGGCTTAAGTTTAGTAGGGGGCGACATTTTCGCTGGGGAAAGGTGCGGCGACAAAGTCGCCGGGTAATTACAAAATCTCAGGATTGGGTGACGTTTCGCCGATAAGTAAGGCATATGCTTCCAAAGCCGCGTGAGAGTCATGCGTCCTAAATTCGTATTTTTCTGTCGAGTTTTTTATCCCAACGAGCAAGCGAACTCCGTCCTTTTAACGCAGCTATGCCGTCAGCTTTCGAAAAGTTGCGATGTGCACGTCGTGTGCAACGTCCCGTCGCTCGTACCGTTACCTGCGGACTTAAGGGCCGTTCGGGTTACCCGACTTTCTCCGCCCGTTGTATTTCAACTTCGTGGAGTTCGTGTGCTCGAGTACCTTTACGCGACCTTTGCTCTTTTTTTCTCCATGTGGCGCTTCGGGAAAGGTTCTACTTTCGTCTTATGGACGGACCCGCCATTCCTCGACACGTGGATGGGTTTCTTTTGCAAGCTAAGAGGGATTCGCTTTTGTGTTTGGCTCCAGGACTGGTATCCCCAGAACTTGATCGGAATGGGAATGTTTCGGGATCGCGGACGGTGGATGCGTCGAATTCAGGCCTGGGTTTATCGGTCTGCCGAGAGTGTGATTTGCATCTCCAAGGATACGGAGCGGATTCTTCATCGGCGAAAAGTTTTCAATACGATTGTAATTGAGAACTGGGCGGGGCCTTCGGAGTTCGCTCCGAGCAAGAGCAAAGCCAGGCCCGATTGGGGAAACGGTTTGGCGAGGGATCGTCTTACGGTGATGTTCGCCGGAAATTTTGGATTGGGCCTAGATGTCAATATGTTGGAAAGAGTGATCGCAAATGTTTGTCCCTCCAAGGACTTTCTCTTTGTCTTTCTGGGCGAGGGAATGCGATTACCCGAAGTGAGGGCATTGGCGTCTCAGTACCCGAACGTCATTCTTTCTAAATGGCTCTCACGGGAAGAGGTTCGGGACACCATGAATCAATGCGATGTCCATTTGGTTTTGCTTATTGAGGAACTGATGGGGGCTATTTTCCCGAGTAAGATTTATTCGGTGATGGCTAGCGGAAAACCCGTCCTCGCTTTTGCTCCGAAGCACTCGATGCTGTTTGAGATGGTGGAGAGAATCGGGTGTGGAATTGCCGCGGACTCCACGCGGCCGCTTCAAATGGCAGCGGCACTCGAAAGGATGCGAGACCTTTTCAAGAAACGCCCTACTGAACTTCAGAAAATGGGCCGCTTGGGCCGCGAGTTTATCGAAAATACCTGGAACGACGAAAAGGCCGCCCAGGCCTTTCTCGACCGTGGAAAGCCCGCCCCAGCAGATTCTCCAACTCTTCGCCACCCCGGCCGCCGCGCTCGACTTTAATATTGCCAAATACTCGAATCGACTGCATTATCTCAAGCCTTTGATTCATTAGGTCCCCATAGTGTAGAGGCCTAGCACAACACCCTTTCACGGTGTAGACACGGGTTCGAATCCCGTTGGGGACGCCAAATTGCCAAATGTTCACAGAGACACGCTCAACTGAATACTTTAAGAAGCGTGCGCCCTTTCATGCCGCCCGCGGTGATGAAAACCGCAGAGCGTACGCAAATTCTCGGGCGTGTTTAGCCCGCCCTGATGAACGGGCAAGATGTGATCGAGCTCGAGCCATCGCCTCTCTTCGCATCGAGTTCCATCGGTAAGCTTTTCCGTGCATTGCGCGCCATCGCGAAGATGTACAGCGTGCTTCGTTCTCGCGGCAATCGCATGACGGCCGGGCTTGGGGAGCAAGGGGATGAGTTTCCTCGAGGAAAGTCGCTCAGCTCGTTTCACCGGATCATGCTTCTCCAAATATTCTTTTGTCATGGTCTCCATGACCTTGTTCCACTTCACGTCTTCCTTCGTTCGCTGCGCCTCTAAGTCTTGCACGCGCTTCAATTGCGCGGCCACCTCGGGCGTGACAGAGATAGTCATCTGCACGAGCTCAGGGCCTACCTGCTTCACGCTTTCTTTGATCCTGGCCTGGGGATTTACTTTGGCGACCTCGCTCTCGAGCGGCCGTTGCTTCAACGTATTGGCGGTCTTGATCCAAGTGTCGCAGTTACTTAGGGTAACGACAGGAACGATTCTTCTGGCTTTAGAAAGGGATAGTTCGCCATTAATTACGGCTTCGGAAAGCCTAGGAACTTCGAAGGACTTCTCCATGACTTTCTTATAGTAAAAGGCTTGGGCTTCACTGAGTTTCAATTCCTTGGTCACGTAATCGAAGATGCCAGGGTAGCCGAGCCGTCGAAACCAGTTCTCCTTGTGCATCTGAATTAGCACAGAGAGCAGCTCAGCTTCTTTACTAATAATATCTTTCGCAAGTTGTTTGGCTAATTGATTCAGATCCACACAAGCCCTCCATTTATCGACGATATCGACCAATTCAAAGTAGTAATTTATCGATCCTTAGGCAAGACTTATCGTCGATAAAACGCACTTTCCTCAAGGAAATTCCTGCTGGATTCCGAGAAGTCCTTCTTTTTGGCAGGGTTGCCAAGGGTAGGGGAAAGTAGAAGAAAAGAATTTACACGCAACGGTAACTGCGTAATAAGCGCTGAACTGAGCTAGCTAGCGGTACACTTCCTTGCGATGGGCGATTTTCACAACCCAGATCACCAGCTCGCTGTCATGAATCGAATAGACGATCCGATAGGGACCCTTGCGGATTCTATATTTGTCATCGCCCGAAAGTTTCTCAGCCCCATTCGGCCGCGGATCGTTCGCCAATGACGCGATAATCTTGGTGATGTGGACCAAATATCCCTTGGGTAGGGCCTCCAGTTCTTTCTGGGCCGATCGCTTGATGAGTATATTATATCTTGCCATCACGCTTGAGCTTCTTGAGAACTTGCTCAAAGGAAACACCCGACTCCTTGGCTCGCTCATGGAACGCAGCCAAGTCCTCTGCATCTTCGCTCAAATAGGTCTTGATTGCCTCAGAAACGATGGCTGATACGGAACTCTCCGTCTCGACAGCCTTAAGCTGAATTGCCTTAAGAAGTTTCGGATCGAAGTACACGGTAGCTCTCTTGGATTCGTTTCTCATTAGAACACCTCTAAATCATCATAACGCTAAGACGTCATAACGTCAACATGGCCAACGGAGAGGTCACCGTGTCGCCATGAAAACAGCATCTTGAACTCGATCATAATATCGGTTACTTAGATTTCTGAAACACGGTCCCGATTCCCGTTGGGGACGCCAAATACGCGTTGGTTGAATTCAATGGCCACTGAGACCACTAATCCCATCCCCCTTGAACCCACTGAACAACTTGATCCCTCACTCGTTGAACATTCTCTCAAGCTTTCTTATGAGGAGAGAATAGAAGCGAATGACTCGGCCCTTGAACTTGTAAGAGAGTTACAAAGAGCTGGCCAGGAATATTATGCGCGACAATCTAAAAGCCCTACTTGAAAGGCTTCTAAAGCATGAAGTCGACTTTGTTCTTGCTGGAGGGTTGGCGTGCGTTGTCCATGGATCGCCGCTGGTCACCTACGATTTGGATATTTGTGTGGCTATCAATGAGGACCAAGTTGCCAGGCTTCGAGCCGCGCTTAAGGATCTTTCTCCCAAGCATCGAATGAACCCAAACTTTCAACCCTCCTTTCTTGATTATCCAGAGAAATTAGAGGGAATTAACAACATCTATTTGGAAACGGATCTAGGGGTTTTGGACATCCTATCGGCGCTTAATCCCATCGGAAATTTTGAAGAAGTGAAAAAGAATGCCATCACCGTTTCACTCTACGGCAAGCCCTGCAAAATTGTTTCTATTGAGGATCTTATTCGAATTAAAGAAACCATGTCGCGTCCGAAAGACAGGGAAGCAGTATTGCATCTCAAAGAGATTCTTCGCAGAGTAAAGGTTGGCAAATGACCAAGGCCACGCCGGCTCAAACCGAAATAGAAGTGAAGCCTGAGTGCCCTCGACCGGGAGGGGCTATTCGTCACTGATACTTTCGGCGGTTCTTCTTGTCGTCTTCTCCCAAGACGAAATTACTCTTTAGCAGAAGGCTTTCCGTCGTGTGGGCCGAGCGGATGCGTGGGAACTTCTTTCCATAAATAGGAAATCTCTTCATTCCGTTTAGGGTGGAGAGGATAAAAACATTTATCTTCCCGATTCTTTTGCTCGCCTACGACTAGAAGGTGAACGTCTTCTTTCGTGTCGTTGATAAAAGTGTGAGCAATACCTGTGCCGGCCGGAAAGGCCACTCCGTCCCCGGGTTGTAGTGCATAAACATTACCGTCGAGCCAGACCTGGGGTTGGCCTGAAACGACATATACAAATTCCTCCTCATGGCTGTGGGTGTGAGGCCAGGAAGATCTTCTGCCGGGGGGAAGTACATCCAGACCCACTCCCATGCGCTTAAGCCCAAGTTTTCTTCCGAAATCCGAGGTCAAGCAAAGAAGCTCGTCACTGCCCGGATAGTGGGCGGTATCGCCGGATTGAATTTCGTTGTAGTTCTTAATGAACGAGGGTTTTTCCATTGTTTCCAAATTTAGCATGAGAATTTGGTAGCGCTACCAGAAAGTGCATATTGCGAATGTACTTGCCTTCTCAGCGACTTTCTAGAAAATGCTTCGCCATGGAACAAATCAAAGCAAGTCACATACTGGTTGAGACCGAGCATGAAGCTCAGGATCTCGTGAAAAAATTAGGTGAGGGAAAGTCCTTCGAGACGCTCGCTAAGGAGTTTTCTAAGTGCCCTTCGGGAGCGGACGGAGGAGATCTCGGTTCCTTCGGGAAAGGGCAAATGGTGGAGGCCTTTGAGACGGCCGCGTTTGCTTTGAAAGTGGGCGAGACTTCAGGGCCAGTGCGCACACAGTTCGGCTACCATCTCATCAAGCGCACGTAATTATCTCTATCGAGGAATAACTTTAACGCGAGACTTGCGCCAAACTTCGTAATCGAACTGAAAACGCTCGAGCACCTGCTGTGCGAAGGGGGCTGGGGCCACTCCTAATTCCACCAATCCTACAGTCGGGACTGGCGTCCCTTCCGTGTGGATGTTTATGCCCGCATGAATCAGAATAGAAACAGGAGATTTTGTGCAAATCGAGACGGAGAGTTTTTTCTCTCCTTGATAAATGTCGTTTGCGCTCCGGCTTAAGCCTTTCACTCCGCGTTCGAGGAGTGTTTCATAAACCTCACAGAGAAAAAGGTGTTGGAGGAGAATTCCTTGGTCGAGAGAATCGATGAACCACTCACCAATAAAATGAAGCATGCGTGGGGAATAGATCGGCGCTTGGCGTTTTACGTCTTCCAAGTCCACCATGTGATCTAGTCGCACATCGCAAGGTCCTTGGAAGCCAACGATGGCATCTCCCATTAAATCAAAGTTGCGGTAAATCCAATGCGGGGTGAGCTGCCTTCCGTCATAGGCCAGCTCTCGATCAGTGGTGAGCAGTGTTTGTAAAATAGGGTTCATCATTCACTTTGTTCGAGTTCAGAGCTCTTTTGAATCGCATGCAGGATTCACAATGCCCGCACATCTGGTTCGCGCCTTCGTAGCAGCTCCAAATGAGATTCAGCGGAAATTTGTGTTGGATGGCCTCGCGAACAATCGCCGCCTTATCTAGGCGTGCCGTAGGAGAGAGCACCTGTACGCGATTGCCCGTCGAATAGGTCAAGGCATAGGAAATCGCTATCATGTAGTCGACGGTATTGTCGGGAAAGGTGGCCGCTTCTTCAGTATTGAATCCGACGATGACGGCTTCGGCGCCCAAATCCTCCGCGATTCCCGCCGCAATCTCAATGAACACGCCATTTCGATTAGGGACCCACACGGCTTTAGCGCTGGCCTCGGAGCTTTTGCGATCTGAGAGCTGCCAACCATCCGGCTGAGGCAAAGACTCTTCACTCTTTAAGAGCCCTCCGCCCGAATGGAACGTTTTGAACCAAGGAAGTTCTATCGAACGGTGAGGAATTTTCAAATATTCAGAAATCCGACGAGAATTTTCAATCTCCCGGAGTGCTGCCCGCTGGCCATAATCGAATGTGATCGCTTGAAGGACATCACAGTCGTAGGTCTGGGCGAGCAGAGTCGCGATAGTGGAATCTAGCCCGCTAGAAAGCAGGGCTACGGCTTTTTTTACAGTTGAGGCCATTCAGCCCGAATTACCACACTTCTTCACTTGAGGCTGAAAATTTTGGGATTAGTCGCGAGAAGTGAGCTGGTCGATTCGGTCGTTGAGTTCTTGGAGTTTTCTTACGATGGCTTTGAGGCGGTCGGTGAAACTATTGGAATCAGAAGGGTTTGGGGCCGGTTTGGAGTCGGGTCCGAAGTCCAGCATCTGGCTGATTTTACACTTTCCGAGGGGGCCTTTGTGATCTGCGCTCATTCCTTCTCCCTGTAGCTCTCCTTATTCAACGGCATATAGCCGGTTTTCTTTAATATATTGCCACACAGAGTGTCCAATGCCCTGTGGCTTAACCTGGACTTTGCCGCTTTTCCAGAGGGCCGCAATTCCGCGTCTAAGGCCGGTGGCCGAGTAGGGTAAGGCAGGAAAGACAAATCTATCCGTACCTGGAGCCATGGGCACCGCATCCTTGAGTTCCCTATCCACTATGAGAAGCCGGGCTATCGCGCGGATTCCTTCCGGATCTTTCCAGCTGGAAAAGTGTTGGTACACATCGTTCCCCATTACAAGAACCAGGTTCTTTTCTCCCAGCTTCGAAAGTTCGTGCAGTGTGTCGATCGTAAAACTTGGGCCCACTCTCAGAAGTTCCCCCTTCCACCCTCGGACTCTTCTTTCGTTGAGTTCCTTCAAAGCTAGTTCGACCATAGCCCATCGGTGCTCCGCCGGTGTCGGCCGCGTGTCTTTGAGGGGGTTCTGTTGGGCGGGAATCATGAGAATCTTTTCGGGGTTGAAGCGCTTGAGAAGGGCGCGGGCCAATTCCAGATGGCCTTCATGGATGGGATCGAAACTCCCCCCGAGAAGAAATGTCTCGCTCACACCACCGCCGAAGTGGCGTCCGTATTTTCCGTCTCGCGTACGGGAGCTTCCGACTGCCAACTCTGCGCGGCCACTGAGAGCTCATCTAATAGATTCTCGAGACCGGAATTTGTATGGCTGCTTAAGTAAAACCCTTCCAGGCCGCGTTCTTCGATCTCTTTCTTTTTCTTTATTAGTTCTTCTGCCGAGAGAAGATCGATTTTGGTGAAAACTAGAAATTGTTCGCGATCGGCAAGCTCCGGATCGAACTCCTTGAGCTCCGCACGAATCACTTCGACATTTTTTTCAATCTCATCGGTGGACTGGGAAATATCGACGAGGTGAAGAAGTATCCGGTTTCGTGCTACGTGGCGCAAAAATTTATGCCCTAGCCCCGCGCCTTCCGACGCCCCTTCGATGAGTCCCGGCAAGTCGGCGACGACGAAACATTGATCCTTATGCTCGACCACTCCGAGGTGAGGCTCGAGTGTTGTGAAAGGATAGTCCGCCACTTTTGGGGTGGCGCGCGAAACGACTCTTAAGAAAGAGGACTTTCCGGCATTTGGTAAACCAATTAGCCCGATATCGGCCAAGACCTTCAGCTCGAGCCGCAACATGTGCTCTTCGCCGGGGAAGCCGGGCTCGGCCGTTTTCGGGGCCCGATTTGTCGACGTTTTGTAAGAGAGATTTCCGCGGCCGCCTCTGCCACCTTTGGCGACAAGAACGGTTTGCCCGTCTTCGATCAAATCGACCAGGGTCTCCCCCGTATCAGCGTCCTGGACCAAGGTACCGAGCGGGACGAGAATTTTGAGATCTTCTCCTCCTCGACCGTACATGTCGCTTCCAAGGCCGTGTTCTCCGCGCTCGGCTTCGAATTTGGGACGGTATTTGAAATCGAGTAGGCTCGTTTTATCGTGGGTGGCGATGAGATAGACATCGCCTCCATCGCCGCCGTTGCCCCCATTTGGTCCACCGAACGGGACATACTTCTCTCGTCGAAAACTAATGCAGCCTTTTCCGCCGCTGCCCGCAAGGACGCGTATTTTCACTTCATCAATGAAAGCCATAATAAAATATCCCTCAACTCAACGAGAGGAATTAAGCGGTGGCTGCTTGCTCAGGCTTGCTGTCTAGAGGATAAATGCTGACCCGTTTGCGGGTCTTGTCGTGACGCTCGTAACAAACTTTTCCTGTAATTAGTGCGAAGAGGGTCCAATCCCGACCCGTGCCCACGTTGAGGCCAGGGTGAATCTTTGTCCCGCGCTGGCGAACTAATATATTTCCTGCTTTGGCGACTTCTCCGCCGAAAATTTTTACGCCGAGCCGCTGGCCCTGACTATCTCGTCCGTTGCGAGAACTGCCGCCTGCTTTTTTATGTGCCATGGTGAAACCTCGAGCTCAAAAATTAATTCCCTGGGTTTTCAAACTTTTCGATCAGAAGCCGAGTGTAGTTCTGTCTGTGCCCGTAACTCCTGTGATAATTCTTTCGACGGCGATACTTTTCCGTCCGCAGTTTCGGGCCCTTCTCGTGTCCTACGCATTTCGCGTGAACGACCACCGGCAAAATTGGCTTTCCCACAGAAAGTTGGCTGCCATCGGAATAAAGAA
>JAHFAF010000057.1:8632-16361 GCA_023250715.1 Pseudobdellovibrionaceae bacterium
GGCTCGATCTCGAGCTTTTCCACTAAGAGCTCGTAACCCGGTTCCACCTTGTATTGCTTGCCACCTGTTCGAATGACTGCGTACACAGTTGAGACTCCGATAAAGATCCAAAAGGGGGTTTGTAGATTGATTGTGCTTTAGAGTCAAGGATTTAATCCCTTTACCCTGCGGGGAGCCTAACCTCCCCGGCTCGTTTCCACTCACGCAAATTCTCTTCCATGAAAAAGCCCGCGGCTTTCACTCTACTGGTATTAGCACTCTTCAGGATAGGGGCATGGAAAAGGGATCAGGAAAGGGTACTTACCCTGTGCTCGAGTCTATTGTCCGACTCCCGCCCCTTGACCTTCCAGGGGGAGTTAAGTCAAGAAGGCCCTTCTCGAGCCTGGCTCCATGTCTCGAAGTTCCCCGAACCCTTAATGCTCGCTGCGGAAATTCCCCAGAATGTATTTGAGTGGGACCGGGAAGTCGTAGTTCGAGGGAAATTTCACTGCCAATGGGTTACTAGGAACCCCGGAATTTTGGATGATGGAAGAGTGGCCGGGCAATTTCCCACATTGCGGGCCCGTCCCCCGGGGCTAACCCTCGTCATTGGGAAGAAAGAGGGATCTCTTTTCTTTTATTCTCGGCAGCGGATGAAGGAGTGGCTCCTCGAGCCCTTCCAAGAAACTCGGGAGGCAAAGGCTTGGATTCAGGCGGTATGGACAGGGGATCTTTCCTCTCTCGATTCGGATTTTCGCGCGTTCTATTACGAGTCTGGTCTGGCGCAGCTTTTAGCCTTGAGTGGCCAGCATGTCATTTGCCTCGTCCTTTGTTTGCAATTCGCTCTGAATATTTTTCTAAAACTCACGGGTCTATCTTTTCCTTTGGTGGGACGAAGGATCTTGCCCGTTGTTGCCGGACTCTTGCTTTGGATGTTGAGCGGAAAGAACCCTCCCATTCTTAGAACGATGGCGGCGTTACTTGCTTTTTTTGCCCTCCGCCGACGAGGGTTACGAGCACACCCCGCTCAAGTGGCGCTTACGACCGGCGCTATTCTTTTGATTTGGGATCCGGGCCTGTGGATTGCCCCAAGTTTTTTTCTCAGTGTTCTTGCGACCTATTTGTTGGCAGAAGTGCTCTTCGAAAGTCGGCCCCTGGGGAGATACGTTTGGGTTTCGTTCTGGGTTCCGGTCCTTGGGTTTCCCGCGACCGCCTTTCTTTTTGGTCGAGTGACTTGGCTCGCACCAGTTTACACGTGGTGTCTTGGGTGGTTGTGGGAGCTTTTGGTGATACCGCTGGGATTCGCCGCCCCCTTCATTGTTCATGTGCTTCCCGACGTCCTGGGGAAAAGGGCCGTTGAGGGATTGGAGGTCGTAGCTAGAGCGTTTGTAAATTGGCATCAGCGCAATGCAGCGATGGCCGGACAAAGTACCGCAATGGTCCGCCCGGTTCTTTGGGAATGGGGCATTTGGGAAGTTGCGTTGATGTGCTTAATGCAGAGAGTAAAAAAGGTCCTTTTTGATAATGCGTCATCCATTGCAAACCAGGGGGGAAGTTTGCGAAAATAAGAAGAATATAAATCAATCATGACACCCGACAAAACCACGCGTCAGAACCGGGTTCGTGAGGCGCTGGGAAAAATTTACGACCAGCATCCTCCGTACTTCCGAGAATACCTTCGCCGCTTTCAAGAAGATCCCACTAGTCGGGTCTTTGCGCCTTTGGCGGAAGCATACCGCAGACTAGGACGCGTGGATGAGGCCATCGAAATTTGCCAGGAAGGACTCGAACACCATCCTGATTTTCACGGCGGACGAGTAGCGCTTGCGAAATGTTTCTTGGATAAGCACCGCTATAAAGAGGCAAAGGACTCACTCGAAAGAGTGGTGAAGTCAGTGCCGGAAAACCTTTTGGCTCAACGTCTCTTGGGAGATGCGCATTTGGCGCTCAAAGAAGGGGCTGCGGCACTTCACTGCTACAAGATGGCCATGCTTCTTTCGCCGAATGACGTCACGTTAGCTGAAAAAGTTCATCAGCTGGAAAGACAGCAAACGGCCGTTTTAACAAATTCCCTCCCCGATGGACCGGAGGGGGAAACTCCCCCCTGGGAACAGCAAGAGGCCGAGAATCCAGAGCCCGAAGAGGCTGTCGTTGAGATGGCTTCGGAGGCGACAATTATTGGATCTCCCTTGAAGGATCCCTACACGGACGAAGAATTTCCCGCGCCGTCCCCTTTCGAAGAGGATTCCCAAGGCAAATCCCAGCTTGATCAGCTCTTAGGAATTGCAGAGGGAAGTGATGCGGATGACGATCCGTTTAAGATTGCGCACGTTAGTGCTGTGTTCGAGGAGCCGGAGCCCCGGGATCAAAAGGAGATCACAACCGAGACGCTGGGGGATCTTTATTTTTCCCAGGGACAATTTGATAAATCACTGAGAATTTTTGAAAAGCTGCACTCTCGTCGCCCCCTTCCGGAGCTCATGCGCAAAATGAGCGCCTGTAGAAGTAGGTTAGGCGTCGATAAGGATCGGGTTGTGCTCCAGCGCAAGATTGATTCTCTTCGGGCTATCCTGCGCAAAGTCCACGCCGAGAATCTATCGTCATCTGACGAATCCTAAAAGGGCGTAAGCCCGAAGGATCTTATCTATTATCTTGAATTTCTGTCACATTTGGGCGAAAACCTTCGCTTCAATCGGAGCAAGGAATGATCGATACTTCAGAGTTCAAAAAGGGATTGTTTATCGAAGTCGACAATGTGCCATTTCAGATTGTCGAATTTCAGCACGTAAAGCCGGGTAAAGGGAATGCCTTTGTTCGGACCCGAATGAAGAATTTGATCAACAACAATGTTCTCGAGCGGACGTTCAAGTCCGGAGACAAAGTGGGCGAGCCCAATCTCGAACACAAGACGATGCAATATCTGTACAAAGACGGAAACGGTTACCAGTTTATGGATATGGGAAGTTACGAGCAGACCTTGCTCGAGGTGGAAACCGTCGGGGATTTGAAGGGCTATTTGATCGAGAATCTCGAGATAGAAGTCCTTTACTACCAGGGGCGGCCCATCACTTTACAACTACCGAATTTCGTAAGTATGAAAGTGACCTACACAGAACCCGCAGTGAAAGGCGATACCGTTACCGGCGGCAGTAAGCCTGCCACTATGCACACGGGCCTGATAGTCCATGTACCTTTTCACATCAAGCAAGACGACATGCTGAAAATCGACACCCGTACGGGTGAGTATGTCGAAAAATTGAAGTAGCGGCCCCCTTTCCGCGTTCGGCCGCCCCTCTCCCCTTTTCCTTTTTAGGAGAATGTCATGCGCCCGAAGGAAGTTTTTCAACAGGCCCGCATTGCAGAGGATACTGGAAACGCGCGCGAGGCATGTACTCATTATGCGAGCGTTGCCCGCTTCTTGGCTAAAAGCGGAAAGTACGCCGAGGCCAGGGTGGTGTGGGAGCGAGCAATTCTCCTGGTCTCGGATTCGGCCCGCCTCTTTCTGGGGCTCGCGAGCTGTGCCGCGCGGATGAAGGATGACGAAGCGGCACGAGAGGCTCTTCAGAGGTTCACGAAACTCGTCATTCAAAAGAAGCAAGTCACGCAATACAGAGATCGCCTGGAAAGCGATCTCGCTCCGTTTCCGCTACTGCGCCAATGGTACTACGAAAAAATATTAGAAATCGATCGTACCGATCCAGAGAATTTTGTGAATCTGGCGAAGGCTTGGATGGCGCAAGAAAAGTGGGGAGAAGCGCAGAGAGTCCTTTTGGATGCGCTGAAAGCAAAGGCTCCGCAGGGAAATGTACTTCCAATCTTGCGTTCCTCTCTGGAGGAGAGGCACTTCAGGGAAGGATTGCCTCACTTAGAGCGCTTTGCGAAGGGAGAATTGCCACTCGGTGATTTGATCTTGTTATTGCAGAATCCCCTGACAGACCTTCGAAAGCGGTCGGTTAGTGAGGAAAAATCTCTCGGGGCCTTAATCGAAGCTCTCGAAGAGGAGATTGGAATTGAGCTGGAGGAGAAACCGGATCAGATTGATCCCCTTTTGAAGGAATTTCGACAAAAGTCCGAGGGACTTTTGGCAAGCGATCCCAAAGCACGCTTCGATATGGCGGTAGCCTTTCGGGAAATGGGGCTTGTGCAGGAGGCGCTCGAGGAGCTCAAGAAGGTGTCGGAGAGTGCATCTTGCTTTTTCGAAGCCCAATGTCTGATGGGCGAGATTTTTTTCCAGCAGGGGAGCCTTCTCTCCGCTCTTGAGGTTTATCAACTTTGTCGCCGGGGAAGGGACGTTTCCCCAGAGGTGCGTCACGAATCGCTTTACCAGCTCGTCTTGATCTATTTCCAGCTGGGAGATCACAAACAAGCTAATGGCGCGGTACAGGAACTCGAAAAAGTAGCGCCGGAGTATCGGGATCTTAAACACTGGAAATCCATTCTAAGGGAAATGCAGGAACGCGGTTGATCAAAGACAAACACAATAGGCGCCGCCGCCGGCCTTTTTTGACCTTGCTTCTCATTTTGGGAGGCTTGTATTTTGGTTTGCATCTCGCTCTCGGAAGTAGTCCCGTCCAGCGTCGCGTTCTTGCGGAGCTTCAGAAGGCTTTGGCTGAATTTGGGATCGATTTGAAAATCGAAAGCATCGAGTTTTCGGCGTTCAGTCCGAAGATCTACTTGAATCGAGTTACCCTCACCACGACTTCGAAAGCGCCGCTGCGACTTGAGGAACCCTTAAACATTGACAAGATTAAGATTCAATTTCAACCCTTCGCACTAATTTCTAGAAGAATCGTGATGGATGAGGTCACTCTCTTTCATCCCCGGATTATCGTTCCTCGAGCCGATCAGCTCTATCGGAAAATTGAGCAGATGTTGCAGAAGAAAGAAAAGGTCAATCTTGCGAGTCCTAAGTTCACCGTCGTGCTTAAGAAAGTAGGAATGGTGGACACGCTTCTCAACGTGGCTTCGCAGGATCCCCCCTTTGCCGTTCGTTCAAGGAGTGTTTCTGTCTTTCTCGAAAATAATACGAATCAGCAACAAACGCTCACCGCGGATTCCCAGCAAATTGAGATCGAGCGCGGTCCCTTGCAGTTGAATTTGAGCCGGCTCGAGCTCGATATCGATCTTACGGCGAAAAGCTTGCGCGTAAATCGCGCCATCCTTCGAAGTGAATCACAACAGCTCAATGTGAATATCATTGGAGCTGCTGCCCTCCCGGCGAAAGAGGCGAAGACGCCGGATTCTTTCAATGCCTCCTATGATTTTAAATTGCCCTTGGCTTTAATGAATAAGATCCCAGAGCTCGATGTCACTGCAGTCGCGGGTGTGGCGATATCGTCGGGAACGGTTCAGTACGCTCGTGGTAATTTCAGCGGAAACGGGACGTTGAAGTATGAAAATATTGGAGTCGATGGCTACAAACTTGGAAGTGGCTCCATGGCCTTTGATCTATCTGAAAAGAACGCGAATTTTCATGATCTAGTCTTGAAGTACGCGAATGGGGAGATCCGCTCCCAGTCTTTGACCATCGGCCTTCAGGATCGATTTCCTATCTCCGGTGAGCTTCAGACCAGAGAAGTTCGCCTCGAGTCCATTTTGGATAGCGTGAAGTCGTACAACAATCTGATACGGCTTCCCCTCTCGGGCACCATTGCGGCGGAAGGCTTTCTGACGGGCCCCTTCGCCATCACTGCCCAGGTAAAGCAGACGACGCCTGAACTACTTGTTCTGAAAAATGCTAAGAAAGAATCGGGCGAAAGCAATACCGTCATCCGTGTCCCCGATGCTCGGGCGGAAGGGACTCTCACGTTCAACTTGGATCGCATGGGTTTCAAGGCGGAAGTAAGCGGGCTTGGGGGGGTCGTTCAGGGCGAAGGGTTTGTGGGATTCGACAGCTCCGCGGAAGTGACTGCAAAGTCGACGTCCCCTATCTCTTTGACGGAGTTGAAGCGTATTGCAAACTTAAGATTGGGCGGCGATGCGAATGTCACCTTCGATCTGCGTTTGCCGCGGGAGGATGAGCTAAAAATTTCAAGTACTATCGACGTCATTAAGGGCGAAATAAACACCCTGAACGTAGGCGCCCTCCGAGGGCAGATCGTCTATCAGAATTTGCTTTTGTCATTCGAAAACTTGGAAACGATGGGTGGGGAGCCGGCCCGTGGGAGTGGATTCGTTGATTTTCGTCCCGCCGATGTCCACTATAAGTTTTCCTTCGACGCCAGAAGGCTTTCGGTGGATCGCGTGTTTGACATCTTTTCGAAACGCAAACTCTCTTTTACTCCTCCTCAGGGAGGCGAAGTGGTTGGTGCGAAAATGACAATCGAGGGTGGACATCTTCCCGGGGATATTCTCGAAGTCAATAGCACTGGCCAAGCGAAAGGGTTCAGCTTTTACGGGGAGCGATGGCAGGGAGCGGATTTCTCAATCTCCTACAAAGATGACCTGTTGGAACTCAACCGAGTCATGTTGTTCAAGAAAACCGGCGGGCTCGAAGTCCGCGGAAGTTTCAATAAGGATACAAAGATTTCTTTTATCAGCCATGGGCTTCGTCTGGAAGAGCTCGATGCAATCGGCAGAGCTCCGCTAGTGGGGGAGATAAGTGGTGCGGTAACACTCACTGAAGATCTTCGGGTCCTACCCCCGCGAGGCACAGGAGAACTCAGGCTTTCGAAGTTGGCCTTTCGAGGAAACCCCATTCCCGATGTGGCGGTGAAGATCCAGCCTGAAGGCGAGAACGTCGAACTTCTTGTTACTGCCGCGGGAGAGCGGCTCAGGGGGCGTTATGTGCGCCCCTTGGGGCAGGTGGACCGGGGAACGGTACTTCTGTATTTTAAGGAGTTTGATTTCGCTCCTTTGCTTTCGTTTGTGCTGGGAAAAGATATTCCGACGCTCACAGAGATTGCGGGAACGGGAGATCTGTCCTTCACCGGAAATTTGAACGACTGGAAAACGGTGAAGGGATCCGGGAGTGTCACACTTCTTCGCCTGGGTCTCAAAGGAACGCCGATGATCAATAAATCGCCCCTTGAGATCCAGATCGCAGAGGGTGCGGTCAAAGTGGAACGCTTCCATCTAGTCGGAACGGACAGTCAGCTTTCACTCGACTATCTATATCGACCCAATCAAGCCGTACAGGCGAGCCTGGACGGGAAAGTGGACTTACAATACCTTCAGCCTTTCATCCCCGGGCTTGATTACGGGTCCGGAAAAGTGTCCGTGGGCTTGAGGCTTTCAGGGCATCCCTCGCGATTCGAGCTTTTGGGGAATGCGACTCTCGAAGAAGGTACCTTCCGCCTGTCGGGCCTGAACGACGAATTGCGCTCCGTGCAGACACAAATTGGAATTAGTCAGGACAAGCTCAGTATTGATCGATTTGAAGCGACGGTGGGAGGAGGAAAACTCACTATTGCAGGCGAAGTGAAAATCGATCGATTCAAATTACTTGCTCCGGACCTACGCCTTCAAACCGATCGCATTACGATGCGGTTCCAAAACGCTCTTTCGACTACCCTCACGGGAACCTTTCACCTTAAAGGGGCAAAGATGCCCTACCTGCTGAGCGGGCAATGCCGCGTGGATCAAGCGGCCCTTACGAAATTTGATACCGCACCACCTCGAGTTACCGAGGATTCCCCCTCTCTTGCTTTCGATATTCAGTGTGAGGCGAAGGACAAACTTATGGTGGCGACGGAAGTGATGAATTCCGAGTTTCGTGGAAACTTTCATCTTCTTGGTAACACCCAGCGGA
>JAHFAF010000058.1 GCA_023250715.1 Pseudobdellovibrionaceae bacterium
TCCCCGGTAAGGGCTACTTCCCTTACAGTTACTGGACCAATGTCTTTCATTATTGGTGGTGGGACGCGGACAAAGCCGCAAAACTCAAAAACCCGCTCATTGCCACCTTCTGAAGCAGTCACATGGAACGGAAATCGAACCAACGAGATTGCCACGGCCCCAATGGGCCTCGCAAATTCAGGTCATGCAACTTCCGATTTATCGAAATAACTTTCCGGCAGGAACACCGGCTCGCCCATCTCCATGAACTGCCAGAGACGGTAGCCTGGTAGCGGCGGCGGAGCAGCACCCAGGAAATGGGCCGCTTGCTGCAAGACCTCTTCATCGGGATCGGCATCTCGCTGCAGAAGCTCATCAGGAGAAACCAATTTACCCGCACGAGCCCGCGGGCCGTCTTTCAATTGTCCGGTTTGGGGCAAGCGAAGTTGCGCGCGATAGACCCACCGCCCGAGCCAACAAAGCTGAACCGCTTGAATTAATTTTTGGCCGTTGTTGTACCAGATCAAAAGTTCACTTCCGCTAGGGGAAGCATACCAAAGCCTGTGAAATCCGTTTTCCGGATCTTCCTTTCCGGATTGAGCGTGGGGAATCATCTCGGCCGCATGCTTCGCGGGCTCTAAAAGCGCAGAAAAAAGTGTCGAGAGCTCTTTCGATTGATGCTCAATTTTCAAACCCAGTACCTGCTTCGAATGATGGCGAATCTCCAAGCGCACGGGAAAAATGTCATTTCCGATAACGACATCTCCGCTAATTTTCGATCCCGGCGTCAATCCAAAGGGGGGAGGCACGGGAACCCATAGGCCCAAGCCCTCTTCACTGAAGTTTCTAAGCGTGTAGCGGTTACCTTCCAACATTAGAAAGGGCTGCTTTGCGTCCGGTAATGTCAGCGTTAGCGCTCTGGGTCTTTTTCGTGGCGGCATGAAACACCGTTTCCTTCACTCTTCTTATCGGCAAAAAAGGTGAAGGATTTTAGTAAAATACGCTACTCTTTGACTATGTGCATTATCTTCATTATAATGCCGCTTCTCTGAAGCACGTTTTATTCATAGTTTTTGTAGGGTTAGCCGCCGGGGGCAACCACGATGCGGCGCTCGGAGCCATTCCCCACGGGCCCTGCTGGAAGACGCATGTGGCTGCATCGCCGGCGTCCGAGGTAGTAGTCATTGTCGATCCCTTCGGATTTGAGGGGGGGGAGTTACTCCCCGCTTACGCCGAAAGTCTAGGCTACCAACCCATTATCGTTTTGAGCCGACCTGATCTCCCCTCTTTTCTCTTTGGCCGTTTCGATCGCTCCCGCTATCCAGTCATCACGGCCGAGAGTCAGATGAACTTCGAACGCGAGATTCGAAAAGCATCGGGTGGCTTTCCCATCCGCGCGGTATTGCCGGGAACTGAAAGTGGCGTCCCGCTCACGACTGCAATTGCAGCCGATCTCGGCTTGAAGGGAAATTCTGTGAGGATGGCAACGGCTTGGAGAGAAAAAGCCCGAATGCATGAGATGCTCGCCGAAAAAAAAGTGGAGCACGCGCGGACGGGCCGAGCCGGGAATGTTGTCTCCGCGATGGATTGGATTCGTAAAACGGTCCCTGATTTTCCCAGAACGGAAATTGTGGTGAAGCCGCCTTCGAGCGCGGGAACCGATCGCGTTTTTTTCTGTAGAACCGAGGCCGAGATTGAACATGCTCTAAGTGAGATTGTCGGTAAGGCCGACGCGTTCGGCGACATCGCCCGTTACGCCGTTCTTCAAGAAAGACTCTTGGGAGACGAGTATATCGTAGATACGGTGAGTACAACCGTTGGGGACAGAACGTTTCACCAGATGGTCGGAGCCTGGCGCTACCACCGTCGGCCGAGCGCCATCCTCGGCATGGCTGACGTGATTGACTACGTGAGCTGGGTTCCCGTTTCCGAACTACCCCAGGGAATGGCCAATTACGCCCATGAAGTATTGGATGCACTAGAAATTGAATTCGGCCCGGCCCATCTGGAAATCATGTATTCCGCGGAAAGAGGGTCTACCCTTATTGAACTCGGCGCGCGACTACCTGGCGGCCTTCCTCTTCTCGCCGCGGAGGTCACGGGACCTGAGTTTCATCAAATCCATTTGGCCTGGGACTCCGTTTTGGATCCTAATGGATTCGTCGCTCGCATGAGCCACACGGAAGGGACGTTTCCCACTAAGAAAGAAGCGATTATCGTCTTCTTGAGCGTCGAGGAAACGGGAAAGAAATTGTCTCATGAAGGTTTGGGGCTCCTGAATAAGCACGAGTTCGCAACGCTGAATTCACAGCGCGTTTTTGGAAAGCCTGAACAGGAGCTTTCGCTCACAACCAATGTGACCAACGCACTATTGCGCGCACACTTCGTAGGAGAACCCGATAAAGTTTGGGAAGACGCCCGCAAACTTCAGCGATTGCATGCCGCCGGAACCTTCTACCAATAGAGATTTCGTATTTCCTTGAAACCCGACGAACGGGTTTCAAGGAGAATCAGGGGCGGAAGCGGGCGATGGCGAAGCGTGAGGGGGCGCTGGCGCGGCCGGCGGTGAGGAGGCGGCCGCGGGAGTCGGTCGTTAGAGCGAAGGCTTCGCTGGGGCCGTCACTCCAGCTCGTCAGTCCGTGATTTCCGAAAGTAGAATCGAAACTCAAATTTTCGTTGAGGAGGCCTAGTAAAAATTCATTTTCGAAACCGCCCGCGATGGCCATTTGGCCGTTCGCGAGAACTTGAAGAGCTCTGATGTTCGCGCCTGCGAGTTTAGATTGAGCTAGCAATTCCCCGTCGGATTCCCAAAGGCTTAAAACGCTTCCCCCTACCGCAACGACTCTGCCCCCTCGTTGAACGCCTAAGGAAAAAATCCCGGTCCCCTCACCCAAGGGCGCAGAGCTTTCCCACTGATCATTCGAAAACACCCTTATCCAAATCGCACGCCCCTTACTCTCTCCCCCCAAAAGAATATCGCCCCTCTCATCGAGAGCGATGGCATGGGCGGAGTCTTCCTCTCCAAGATCAATCGTGAGTGGCGTACGATCTAAGGTTCCATCTTCGCGGTATACCGCAAGAAGAAAATCGCCGGCCCTGCTTCCACCCACCGCGATTTTTCCATCAGGTAACAATTGCAGCGACTGAAGATCACCGGAAACCTTTTCATACTGGAGATCGTATACCAAGTCTTGAGTGAATCGAAACACTCCCGATTGCCCGACAACTAGAATTTTTCCGTCCTTTTGGATTGCCATCGCACGAGCGGGGCCCGAGTCCAGTTGCAGGATTCCCAGACGCTCCCCCTCCTCGCTAAACCGCATCACAGTAAGCTTTCCCCCGCCAGATCCCGCAACTACAATCTTGCCATCCGCCTGAATGGCGATTGCCGCGGCTTCGGCTGAAGCTTCGCTCAGCGAAGAGAGCGAGTGCCTTCCCCCTAAGCCCGCTTCGAATGCAAGATCCAGAAGCCCAAACCCAGGGCAGGTGCCCGTCACATCCCGCGTTGCCGTCTGCGCATTCAATCCGTCGGTATAAGCCACACTCACAGTTCCGTTGAACGTTCCAGCACTCGTCGGCTTGTAGCGAACCACGATGGTGCAAGTTCCCGCCGCGGCCAAGGTGGCGCCACAGGTTCCGGCGGTGCCGGGATAACTCCCCCCCTTGAATGAGAATGGCGCCGCGAATGCCGGGGCACCGGCCCCCATCGCGGTCGCTGTGATCGGCCCGCTGTTTGTAACCGTAAAGGTCTTGTCCGACGGAGTATTCAAATCTAGGGAACCGAAACTAAACGTCGCTCCATCGGAAATCGTGAGAACGGCGGGATCCACTCCGATTCCAGTAATCGGTCTTGTTGCGTTCGTCGTAGTCACTCCATCGTTGTAACCAACCGCCACCGCGGAATCGAATGTGCCTCCGACTGTCGGACGGAATCTCACCACCACGGTGCATGAGCTCCCCGCCGTAATGGAGCTTCCACAGGATCCTCCCGTACCTGGAAAGGTTCCGTCCTTGTAGGTATAGCTCGAAAGAAAGGATGGGGATCCTGCGCCAACGGAAGTGGCATCGGATCCGCCTCCATTCGTCACCGTAAATATTTTTTCCAAAGCAGCGTTGTTGATGTAGACGGAACCGAAATCATAAGTGGCACCATCGGAAATGGAGAGTGAGGCAACGGCAACTCCTGTCCCTGTTATCGCAAGGCTGATTGAAGTCGAGGTGGTCCCATCGGTGTACTGAATTTTTAATGTTTTCGAATAGGCAAGCCCCGCCGTAGGCGCAAAGGTTACAACTACCGTGCAGGTGGAAGATCCCGCAATCGTCGCACCGCAAGTGCCGCCCGTCCCGGGATAAGATCCCCCTTTGAAAAGAATGGGTGCGGAGAGCGCCGGCGCCCCTTCCGCCACACTCGTAGCTGGGCCTGTGCCCGAATTTGTAATCGTCAGGGTTTTGTCGGACGTCTGGGAAACAAACAAACTTCCAAAATCAAATGTCGGTCCGTCGGAAATCGAAAGAAGTGCGGAGACTCCTACGCCTGTAAAATTACAGGAGGTTGTTTGTGTCGCATTTCCGTCGAAATAGGTGAGAGTGATCGATCCTGAAAAAGAGCCAAGGGCCGTGGGAGTCACTTGAAGCTTCAACGTGCAGGCAGATCCCGCTGAAAGAGTGTTGCCACAGGTTCCATTCGTTCCAGGATAGCCGCCGCCCACATAGGAAAAGGGATCCGCTACAGCGGGAGCAGCTGGCCCCAGCAAACTCGCCGCTCCGGCACCAGGGTTGGATACGGTCAGAGTAAACGTCGAAGTCGTATTCACCAGAATGTCGCCGAGACTCAGAGTCGGCGCTGCGGTGATGGACAGAGTAGCAAGTGCGCCCGTGCCGGAAATGGTTCTCGTTCCAGTTTGAGAAGCTAAACCATTGTTGTACGTCAATCGGATCGTATCGTTAAAACTTCCCGTTGCCGTGGGGGAAAAGCGAATAACCAGAGAGCAGGCTCCCGCTGGTGTAAGCGTGCCGCCGCAATTCCCTCCCGTTCCCGGAAACGTTCCGCCGACATAACTAAAGGGGGCCGCCAAAGCCGGGCTCCCTTCTGCTACAATTGTTGCATCGACATCCCCCGTATTCGTCACGGTAAATGTTTTGTCCGAGGTCGAGTTCATGTAAACGGGGCCAAAATTGAAACTGGGAGACTCGGATATGCTCAACGTACCCGGCGCCTGTCCCATCGCCGTCAAATCCCGAGTCGCGGTTTGGCCCGAGCTCACGCCATTGTGGTACGAAAGACTCACTTGATCGCTCACCGCTCCGGCAGTCGTCGGAGCAAATTCCACGATGACAGTGCAGGAGGAACTTCCAGCCAGTGTAGTTCCACATGTCGCGCCGGTTCCAGGATAGGTTCCACCAAGATAGGAAAAAGGGGCGGACACTGTTCCCGCCACTACCGCGAGCGAAGTTGCAGTCGTTGTTCCGGAGTTACTCACGGTAAATGTGTGCGTTGTCGTCGTCGTTAAAATGTGACTAGCGAAATCATAGGTCGGGCCGTCCGATACGCTGAGCACTGCCGGCGTCAAACCCGTTCCAGTCACTGAACGCGTTGCACTCTGGGTATTTTGCCCATCGCTGTACGAAACGCGAATAGTATCCGTGGTTGTACCAATTACTGTCGGCGCGAACTTCGCCACGATCGAGCAAGACGCGCTCGCCGCAAGTGTTAGCCCGCAGGATCCCCCGGAGCCAGGGAATCCACTCGGAAAACTATACGGGGCCGCAAGGGCCGGGCTTCCTTCCCCGATTGCACTCGCGGTAACACCGCCTGAATTACTTACAGTAAACGCCTTTGTAGTCGTCGCTCCTGTTGCAAGGGATCCAAAATTATAAGTCGCGCCGTCTGAAACCGCCAAGGAAGCGAGACTTCCTGTCCCCGTGAGGGGCAGAGTTGCTGTTTGTACGGAAGTCCCGTTGTTGTAACCAATTCGAATGGTATCGTTAAAAGTGGCTCCGCTGGTGGGTGAAAAGAGAACAACCATTGTGCAACTTAAGCCCGCAGCGAGAGAACCCGCGCAAGTTCCTCCCGTTCCGGGAAAGGATCCGCCTTTGTAAGTAAAGGGATCGGAAATCGCAGGCGCACTCACACCCATCGCCGTCGCATCCCCTCCCCCGCTATTCGTGAGGGTAAAGGTCGCCTCCGTGGAGGAACCGAGCGCAGTCGTCGTAAATGTATAGAGGGGGCTCGCGGAGAATCCCAAAAGTGCGGTACTGGTTGTGACTCCTGTCACTGCTCGTGTGGCGCTTTGGGTGGCAGCACTATCGTTGTAACTGATTCGAATCGTATCATTCGCCGTTCCGGACGCGGACGGCGAGAAATTCACGATGATAGTGCAACTTCCCCCCGAGGTTAGAGTCACTCCACAAGTTCCCCCGGTTCCAGGATAGGTCCCTCCTTTGAAACTATAAGGCGCAGCCAGTGCCGGGCTTCCCACCGCTATCGAAGTCGCGGACGTGCTGCCCGAATTGATAAGAGTAAATGTTTTGTCGTTGCTGGAATTGATAGCAACGGTTCCAAAGTCGTATGTCGCACCATCGGAGATGGTCAGTAGAGCGACTGTAACAGAAATTCCCGTAATCGCGCGGGTACTGGTCTGCGTCGCTTGTCCATCGTTGTAGCTCAGTCGAATCGTGTCGTTAAAGGTATTGGGCGTCGTGGGACCGAAAGTAACAATCAGAGTGCAACTTAACCCCGCTCCCAGAGTCGTTCCGCAGTCCCCACCGAATCCGGGATAGGCGCCGTTCTTGTAGTAGTAAGGCACGCCCAGCGCGGGAGCTCCAATTCCAAGAGCACTCGCCGCGAACCCTCCACTGTTGGTTACCGTAAACGTTTTATCCGTAGTCGTGCCGACATTTTGGGTTCCGTAACTGAACGTAGCGCCGTCTGAAATCGTAAGTGATGCAAGGACTCCAGTTCCCATGATGGAAATAGAAAGCGAAGAAGAGTTCGCTCCTGTTTCAAAAGTGAAATTGATAGAAGAGCTGCTCGCACCTACCGCCACGGGGGCGTAGCGAAGGACAACTGTGCAGGAACTTTTGGCGGCAAGTTCGGAAGTGCAGGTGCCTCCTGTCCCCGGATAGGTCCCGCCCAAATAGGTAAAAGGAGCAGCAAGCGCGGGTGCGATGAGGATAAGACTTGTTGCCGCGACTTCTCCTGCATTCGACACGGTCAAAGTTGCAGAAGAGGTCGAACCGACTGCAACCGATCCGAAATCGTAGGTAGCCCCTTCCGAGAAGGTCAATGCCGCTTCGGCCTCCGAGGCCCCCGTGAAGGAGAAAGAAATAGAAAGGGTTTCTTCCCCGTCAAAATAACTGAGCGGCACTATTTGCGATTGAGTACCGGATTCCGTGGGAACATAGGAAATCACCAAGGTGCAGGTTTGATCGGCATCCAGCGACTGCGTACAGGTCCCGCCTGTGCCGGGAAACGCTCCGTCTTTGTACTCGAAGGCGGGAGCATTGCTGAAGTCCATCGCAATTTGAGTCGAGGCCCCTTTGCGACGATTGAAGAGGGTAAGTGTCTGGTCCGCCGACTGAGTGAGATAGATTAAACCGAAATCGAACTCGGTTCCTCCTACCGACTCTACCTCGCCCAAGCTTCTCTCGGCGGCGAAGACGCCGTACCGACAGGATACGACACTCACAAGAAGCATCGTTTCGAGAAGAAGAAATAGAATTTGTTTCATTTTTTGCATTTAGAAACCAAACCCCACTTCCACAGCCATTACCGGCACCGTGTCCGGGACCTCTACGCTCAAAAGTCTCGAATTTAGTTTTCCCGGAGTCAGGTGGAGAAGACCTCCGCTCGCGCCGATGCGTAGGAAGTTTTCAAACATTCCCCTAAAGCCGATGGTCGCCATCGTGACAGTTCTGAAAAAGCGTTCTGTCTCTCCCGCCGCTTTCGCTTCAAAACTCCAAGCGCCGTAACCCATATGCAGCCACAACCCGCGAAACTCTCCGTGGCCAAGATATAAATTAACGGACCCATATCCGCCGTAGAGCAAGGCGTCCGAGGAGCCTTCATGAGATTTAGAGTAGAGGCCGGTGAGTCCTAGAGAAAGCCACCTCGTAATCCCAAGTTCGTAGGTTAAGGTCGGATAGAGGTAATTAGAAAATCCATGAACGCCCAAGGTGAGAAGACTCGTCGCCGGATTTCCCTTTCTATTTTTTGAAGAAGAGCTCTTCGAAGAAGATTTTCTCTCTCTAGGTTTTACGCTACTGGCGAGATCGTAGGCGGAACTAGGACTAGAACATAGACTAAGGCCTAGGAGTAGGACTAGACCATGGATTTTAGACTTTAAACCCATTCACCCACTTTTCGGAAAAAATGAATAAAAACATGAGTTTAGGCATCAATTTATGATGCGTTGCGCTACTCGCACCGGAGCGAAAATTCGACTGGAGTTTAGGTCAGTTAATGGGGGGCGTTAGGTCGTCGGCCGGCGCTTTTTGATCGCGGACTTTCCAATGGGACCGATTTTCTAAAAAGAGAGCAACTTTATCAGCCTCGGGATAACCGGGTGGTGCATCGCGTAGAAACTCCTGCCAGGCCGCAATTGCTCGGCCTTTTGCCTCAGGATCAATCTTTCCAAGCTTCCACCAGGTGAGCCCCAAATTTTTTTGCATCTGTGGACGCAAATCCGGATAGAAGGGCCCATACTTTTCTAGAAATTCCTCGATGAGTCTCGCCGTCTCTCGGTACCACTTAGGTTGTTTGCTCGTCTCCGCTTCCAACATCAAACGTTCGATTACTTGTAGATGGGACTTAATAAAAAACACGGAGAGGACCTGCTCCCATTCCGTCCCGTTGAAGTTGTCGAGCCATCTGGGATCGAAGGCTCTCAATATTTTTTCATTTTGTTCGAGCCAAACGGAGACATTCATCTTCTGGTGATCGGCGAGCAATACTTCGGTATAACCCCACGGCCAACGGGTAAACCCCAGTTCGAAGCGCGGGTTATCGGTGGTCTTCGGATTCTCATCGCAAATGAAAATGGGCCCGCGATCCTGATTCGACTCGAGAAGAGTTTGAAAGGAGTACCCACCCGCCTGCAGCGGATCGAGAACAGTTCCCGGAATAACTACGGTGGGAAGGTGCTTTCGCAGCTGTTCTTTCAACCAAGGGGCCCGCAAGAGGTTCCAATGCACGAGGTGAATATCCGGGCGGTAGTGCTCGACCGTTTGTAAATAACGGGCCGTATTCCACGCCAAATCCCCGCGCACGATGAGTAAAGAATTTTCAGGCAATGGTGCAAGGACCGTAATCGCATAATCCCGAAAAGCCCATTGTTCCCTTCGATTCTCCTCTCTGAAATGAGTTAGCCCCTGCCACCAGACGAGCACGAGAGGGACAACAAGGCCCGCAAGCCGAAACTGGGGCGGCGACCATAGGAGGAGTTGATGAAGCCCCAGGCCCGCCCAGGCACAGATCCAAAGATTCGGCTGAATCCAAAAGCGCGCCTGCACACCACGGTCAAGCTCTGTATTGAGATCCAAATTGGAGAGCAGATGAAAAATAAATAAATAACTCCCGACAGCGAAAAGTGTTTCGATTAAGACTCTGTCTTTTTTTCGGGCGAGGACCGCCGTAGCAGCAAGACCTGGCCCTACGTAAAGAGTTTGATTAAAAAGCTCGAGTCCAAACTCCGTTAACCGCCTCGGCAATTCGAGCGGGCCGCTATTCGTTACAGGGCTCAGCTGAAACGTGCCATATTCCCTTCTGAGAAAATGAATGAGAAAGCCCTTTATCGTCGATAAATCGCCCCATGCAATGACAGGACTCCGAGAGGCAGCCCAAGGCAAATAGAGGTAAGGCGTCAATCCCAACAGAAACGCTCCCAGACCGGCAGCCCCTTCGCGAAGATTCCTCGGCCGCATTCCCCAGAGAAGGGGGAGGCTAAAAAAGATCAATAGATGCTGATGAGAAACTCCAAGCCCCGCAACAAAAGCGGAAAATAGAAAAAACTTCCTCGCCCGGCCCTTCGAATAACAAACCCTCAAATAGAGAAGAAGGGCCGCTAAGAAACTATTCAAGGCGAATACTTCAGCCGTGACTGCGTACCGCCAGACAAGCGGAGAAAATGCAAAAAGCCCGGAGGCTAGAGCTCCCGCGGAAAGCGCCCCCGACCACTCCGTCACCGCAAGACAAAGAAAAAAAGCGGCCCCGGCTTGAGCCACGGCCGAAAAAAGGTTTACGCGCCAGGCAATGGACCCGATCGGGAGTGTCGCAAAAAGTTTTCCAAGTAGCGTATAGAGAGGGTAGCCCGGAGGATGGGCGATTCCCAACGTCGAACTGACCGCAATGAGCTCCCCACTATCCCCGCCGCCGACGGTCGGGCAAAGCGTGTAGACATAAAGAGAGAAATAGACAAGTGCCAATCCAAATGCCACCCCGCGAACCCGCATCCGCACGATTCTAACTCGAAAAGTGACCACCTGTTGACAAGTTCTCCTACAAACTTTTCAATATTAGTTAGCTTTTCCTATTTATTTTTAATTCACATCGGAATCACACTTAACGAGGGCAAAAGACCATGCCTGAATTCATGGTGGTGTTACGAGGTGCCGATCCGGAGCGTAAGGTCTCTCCCAGTGGAGAGATCGAGGGGCTCATGGAAAAGTATTACAATTGGGTCGACCGCCTGAAAAAAGAACGTCGGTATATCGGTGGAGCTCCATTCCGCGGAGGCAGTAAGCTCCTATCGGGACACCGCGATTGGGTCGTCATTGCCGATACTCCCTACGCAAAGGCGAAGGAAGCCCTGACCGGCTATTTCATCATTGCGGCCGATAGCATTCCGCAGGCCGTGGAGATCGCGAAAAGTTGTCCCGCGCTCACCCACGGGGAGACGGTCGAGGTCCTCGAACTCAATAATTGATTGCTTTAACGGCTTGAGTTAGTCGTAGGGGGGATGTTTACCCTACGCTATGCCACGCCCCCAGATTGGGCCCCCGCAGCACTTGAAGACTTTGATGCTTTTTTGTTGGATCATGCTTCATGCGAGAGAAAAGCCTCGGCGGTGGGACTCTCTTTCGTAGTTCGCTACCCCGACCGCACCGCACTCATTGAGCCCATGATTCAATTTTCGCGGGAAGAACTCGAGCACTACCATCAAGTATGTAAACTCATTCTCGAACGCGGGCTCGTCTTCACGTCGGATGAGCCAGACGAGTACGTGAATACCTTCATGAAAGCAGTTCGAACCGGACGGGAGGAAAGACTTCTCGATCGCTTGATCGTTTCCTCGCTCATTGAAGCGCGCGGGGCGGAGCGCTTGAATCTAGTGACTCAAGCCCTCACCGATCCGAAGCTCCAAGCGTTCTACTCCCGGCTGACCCGCGCGGAAGATCACCACAAGGATTTCTTTTTAGAAATTGCCCGGCTCTATTTCTCCGAAATCACAATTACACAACGCCTGGGCGAACTTCTGGACAAAGAGGCCGAAGCCATTCGATCGGTCCCCAATCGATCGGCCCTTCATTAATGGATTACCTAAATGAACTTGCCGAACCGGAGTCTCGTCGATTACCGGAAGGGAACTGGGATCGGGCGGTTGCCCTGCCCTTGTACGGAGAAAAAGAAATTTCCCCCCTTCTCGAGAGCTTAGGGAAAGCTGCCCGCGGGTCCACACTAGTGATCGCCGTGGTAAACGCCCGCCTGACGAGCCCGGACGAAGTTCATGGGCGTAACCACCGATTAGTAGATTCCCTTTTGGCGAATCCTAGCGGCCGCCTCGATATATTTGTCGTGGATCGATCGCAGGAAGGGGCTTTTTTTCCGGAAGATCAGGGTGTAGGGCTTGCCCGAAAGATCGGCTGTGATATCGCCTTATCCCTTTGGAAAAGAGGACAACTTCGCTCCCCGATGATTACGACGACGGACGGAGACGCGCGCGTAGAGCCGGAATATTTTGAAGCAGTCGATCGAGTAGACTGGCGAGGGGACTGGGCCGCAGGATATTTTGATTATCTTCATGAAATAGAAGACCCGGAAGCCTTTCCCCTTCTTCTCTATGAGATCTGGCTTCGCTATTATGTACAGGGCTTGCGTTACGCTTTATCTCCCTATGCCTTTCCCACCGTCGGGAGCACGATGGCAATTCACCTCACGGCTTACGAAAAAGCGCGAGGATTTCCCCGTCGAAACGCGGGGGAGGATTTTTATCTTTTTAACAAGCTCGCAAAGCTTGGGCCCATCGCCCCCTTACGCTCGCGAGTGCATTTGCGCTATCGCCTCTCCCAGCGCGTGCCTTTTGGGACTGGAGCCGGGACGATAAAGTTGAAACGCCTCCTGCAGGAGGGGCGCACTCTTTCACTCTGCCCTGCTCGAGTGTTCGAATACCTTTCCTATTGGCTGCGAGCGCTCGAAGGCTTTCCAGTACACAGGGACATTGACCGTCTTCGAAAAGACATTCCCAAAGAGGTGGACCATGTCCTAACCCAGATGAAGACGTGGGACGCACTGGGAAACGCCGCGCGGACTAGGCCAGAAGATCGAGACTGCCGGCGAAGCCTCATGGAGTGGTTCGATGGGTTTAGAACCCTGAAGTTCATTCATGGGCTAAGAGATCGCTTCCTGCCCGAGGTCCCCTTTGAAGCAGCGCTTCGAAACGCCGCCTTCTTGGAAAGACGGGACACACCTTCGCAATGGCTAAATCAATTGCGTCAAAATGACGACGCGGTGCACTTTCCGGCATTAAACTAGCAGGACTAGAATAGACGGAATGACGAATTGCGGTGAGATTTATATCTCCCGGCGTGGACGGCTCTCCCAAAAGGAGGGCCGTTTGTGTTTGATTTTTACCCATTCACTTTATTGGCTTTATCCACAAGCTCCTGAGCTTTTTTGCGGTGCTCATAGCCGCTCGGACAGACTGAGATAGCGCGCTCAAATTCCTTTCCGGAAGCATCAACGCCCTTCACTTGCATCGAACGGTCTTCGAGGCTCTTTCCTTTTCCGGCAGCGGAAGCAAGATCTCCAAATTCTTCATTCGGATTGCCGACCTGAGTAAATTCCCCCGCCCCCGCATTCTTGAAAAACCAAATGGTATCGCCCGTGCGAAGTCCCGCAAGAAGGGCCGGCGAGCCCTCGAGAACTTGGGTCAGTCGCAAGCCTTTGGCTCCGTTCCCATACTTAATTTCCTGATAGTTCACTCCAAGGGGCGGCATGCCCTCACGGCAAAAATAATTGCTAAAGCCAAGCCAGCCATTCTCCGCTTTGACTTCCAACGGAAACATGCTCCCCGCCATCGCCATTTCTTTCGTCTTATTCGGTCCCATGCCTTTCCCAGTCCAATTCACGGGAAAAGACACCGGCTCAATGTCCACCCGCTTCTTGAACGCATTTCCATAGGTCGCAGTGAGGGTGACACGCTCTGCCTCATCTAGATACAGTTGCAACGCACCCCTTTCCTTTTTCTTGGACTCCTCATGTTTCCAATCCGGTTTTTCCGTAACCCCAGAGCGATCCGTCACTCGGAGCGAAGTTCGATCCAGGTGGGCGCCCCTAACCTTGTAGGTGGTTTCAATCGCGTAGGGCAGGCCCTTGAACCGCAATTCTTCGGGCTTCGCGGGCTCCGTGAATAATTGTTCATCCGCTTTAGCCTCCTTGTGCAATTGATGAATGGCGTTCAAGGTAAGTCGAATTGACCCCTTATCGAATTTGATTTTTAGCGGCTCATCCTCGTCAAAAAGAATCGAGGCATTCGCCGTTTTTTCATCCATCTTTTCTTCACAGAATTTTAGAACCGTACCGAACTTTCCGTCACAGAGAATTTCGTGCACTGTGATCATCTTCATCTGCTTTCCCTTGAGGCGGGGCGTGAGCGTCTTTTCAATCAACTCTTCATTCATATAGGAGACGCTCGCCGCCTGATGCGGGTTTTCTAAAGAAGGCTTAACCCCCCTTTCACGTCCTTCCCCCTTAAGCTCCCACTTCATGAAGCCCCAGGCATCTGCACCCGTCACTCGGCTGCTCAATGCAGAGGAAAAAGGAAACGTTTTTGGATCCGAGATAAGAGGGCTCAACTTTTTCATTTGTTGAGTGAATGTCTCGTTCGCCTGATTGATGGCATCATCCGTGCTGCCGGAGACCTCGTTTCTAATTTCGTTTTTCTGAATGGGAATTTGGGCCTGCGTTTCCGCATTCGCCTGCCGCGCGGCCCTTCGGTGCGCGATCCTTCTTCCCAGCCCAAGATCGTTAAACGTAGAGACCGAGTAATTCAGGGAAGGAGTGCCGAGGAGCGCCCCAGGATAAACTCCATCCGCCGTCATGTGAACCGGCTTTGTGAAATCTCCCGCTATCGTCGTATTCACTGTCGCTCCGGCGGAGTGTTTTCTCCCCACAGGCTGTACGCCGGTTCCGGTGGAATTCCCATCGAGCCGCACATTTAGGTTGAACTGAATCTGGTTATTCGAATTGGCGGTTACAGGGCTAGCCGAATAGGAAATGGTGCTGTAAACATCGTGGCCATTTACCTGGCTTACCTTCGGCTCAGTTCCGCTCATCCCAAACTGGCGGAGAAAACTATCGTAGAGCGTGACCTCGGCTACTGAGCCGCTCGTTGCACCCGGCTGCGCCGGCTCCGCAAGCAAATGCCCGCTACTAAAAACAAAGACTACCCATAAATGAAAAAAGTAAGAACGCACTCCCACACCCCCTAAACCAAGCATTATTAGGAGGAGCAATCGCCATACCAGCATTCTACGCAGTCTTCATTGCTTGTATTCTGTCCAAGAACACTCGCTACGCTCGCAAGGACGAAGAGGTGGGCTGTAAGATGGGAAGGAGGATGGTGAAGCAGGTGCCTTTGCCGACTTGGCTTTTCACGCTGATCTGGCCATGGTGTTTTTGGATGAGGCCGTAGGCGATGCTTAAACCCAGGCCCGTACCTTGCCCCACTTTTTTAGTTGTAAAGAAGGGATCGAAGATCTTTTCCTGGATCTCTAGCGGCATACCGCTTCCAGAATCCTCAATTTCAATCTTCACCTCGTTACCGAGATGGCGCGTACGGATTTGAATTGTGCCTCGCCCCTCAATCGCGTGAGCCGCATTGGAAAGTAAGTTCATGAAGACCTGATTCAACTGAGAAAGGCTACACTCCACTTGAGGGAGGGGACCAAAATCCTCCTGCACGGTAATTCTGCCTTTGAGCTCACTTGCCAAGAGCTTCAATGTATTTCTCAAGCCCTCGTGCAGATCGGCGAGCTTGAAGTCCGACTCATCCATACGCGAAAAGGTGCGAAGGCCGAGCACGATCTCTTTCGTTCGATTCGCCCCTTCGACACAGCTCTTCGTGAGATCTTCCATGTCCTTTAGAACGTAGTCCACTTCGAGCTTCTCATCGAGCTCCTCCAAACGGAGCCGATCTTCCGCCTTAAGGTGGGGATAAATCGCGCGGTAAGCACCCACAAGCTCCTTCACCTTCTCGATATACTCGAATAGATGGTGCATGTTGCTATAGATAAATGCGATGGGGTTATTAAGTTCATGAGCCACCCCCGCCACGATCTGCCCTAACGAAATCATCTTCGCGGACTGGACTAGAGTTGATTGTGTATTTTTGATCTCCGCGTTCGCATCATGGAGCTCTTCTAGCTTCATCTCTAGTGTTCGTTTTGCGGCACTCACGTTTCTTGCCATCTCGTTGAACGATCGAACGAGGTATTCAATCTCGTAAGTGGAATCAATACTAGGAATTGCCTCCACCCTGCCGCTTTTCACCCGCTTCATCGCAACTACTAGAGTTGCGATAGGCTTTACCAAGCGGTTTGAAAAAATGAAGATAAGAAGGGCGGCCACCAGAATGAGAAGAAGCGTGAGATAAACGATCGCTAACCGCATTTTCCCCAGTGTCGCATCCACCGAATTCATGGAAAGAAAAAGAGCGAGGTATCCCCAGCGCTTCGAGCGCCCGAAATTCGCTGGAAGGTCGTAAATGAAGGCTGAGAAGCGTGCATCGCCCAACTCCACTACAATCGGATCTTGACTCCCCCGGAACTCGGGCTGATAGGCGACGGCGGAAAATCTTCTCAAAACATCCTTGGAAAGAGCGAAGGTGGCCGCGACCGAGGAAAATTCTCTATCCAGAAAAACTGCGTCCACCCCTCTTCTATTTTTCAGCTCAGCCATTTCCCTCTGCCCAAATGTCCGCTCCGCCTCAAGCACGCCGAAAACCCGGTCGCGGTTCTTGAGCAGGATTCGCATCACGGTAAGAAGGCCCGGGTGCGAGTCGACGAAGTAGCGCTCCATCGTCTCCCCGCGGGTCTTTACCTTCTTCAAGCCTTCCTTGGGAAGATACGCCACGTGTGTGGGGGAGTCGGCCTTAGAAC
>JAHFAF010000059.1 GCA_023250715.1 Pseudobdellovibrionaceae bacterium
AGCTGGACTTTTTCCAATATCGACGAGCCATGCAGGTGAGAGCAAAGATTCTGTACCCGTTGCAAGATCGCAAGCTCTAGCGTACCGGTCTTGAGCGTTTTCTCGCAGTCCAATAGGAAGGAGACGATTTCTGCGAAAAAGACCTCAAAATCGGGCCGATGAGTAGCCGGCTCATGCGAGAGAATCTTTTTTACTCTCTCGTCTATTTCTTTAAAAGAAGCCCCGTCAATGGCCGGATCGTTAAAGCGCTTTGAGGCGCGAAGGTGCAAGAAGTCCTTCTTAAATCTAAATACCGGATTCAGCTCTTCTGTTGCGGTCTTAAGCCTAGCTGCGTGAGTAGCGACATTGAAGGCTTTCGCAATAAATTCGCCGATACAACTTGCCACCTCAATGAGGATCTCGGCTTCTTTAGGTGGAGTTAGCGCCCCCGTTCCAGTCGTCTCGAAACGAGCGGCCAAATCCGGTGAAGCTTGGCCCGTAAACTTCCAGAACTCCGCGTGGAATTCTTTAAGTCGCTCGGGCGTGTAGAGATCCGAAAAATGAAATCCGGATATCCCTAGAGGGAAATCTTTGATGTCGTTGGGGGGCGTCATCTAAGTGGGCTGGTTTTACTTCTTATCCTTAAACTTGTCGCCGATCTTTTTCATCCCTTCGGATGCTTTTTCCATCGAATTCGCGAGAGCATCGTAGCCCTTAGAAGCAATCCGAGCCCCTTTCGCCGCGAGATCGACCCCTTTTTTCGTTACTTCGATGCCTTGGCTGACAGTGTCCTTATTGATCGACTCTTTGGCTTTATTGAAGACACTTTTCGAAGTATCTACGCCCGCTTTGATGGCGTCCTTCACCACGCCGGCATTCTTAGCGGCGTCTTGGGTGAGCTTTGTCGCCGTATCCTTGAGCTCGCCGGCGCCTTTTAAAATCTTAGAGAATTTGTCTTTCATGGGTTGCCTTTTATCAAATGAGATTTAAGGGTCAACTGGTGAACGAGGTACCGGCTGGTCGGAGAATTTCCAAGAGATTTTGAAAACCGCGCATTACCCTACGGATGACTTCCTGGGATTGAGCTTCCGAGGGGCGACGTCCGGCCTTCGATCCGACCGACTCGGTCCTCTTAATTCTTCCCTCACCGTCGTACTCGATTTTTACGGCGCCCACTCCCTTTTCGGAAATCAGTATCGGTCTTCCGTTCGGGTTGTACTGAAAGGAGATTTGTTTCCCTTCGGGGTCAGTCATTTCTAAAATGCGACCACTCTTGTCGTACTTGAGGGCTACCTTTTCGTTCTTGCTGTTAGCGGCCTTAATGAGGTTTCCACGATTGTCGTACTCATAAGTGGAAGTAACGCCATTTTGGGAAACTTTAGAAGCCTTCTTCCAACGAGGATCGTACTCAATTTTCAATTCCTCTTTCGGCCCGACCTTTTCCTCGAGTAAGCCGTTCTCATAATATTTGAAATTCGTGGTCTCGCCGTTTCGTACGATTTGCTGGGGCTTTCCACAGCAAGCGGTGAAGACGGTGACGGAGGTAACGCCATTCGCACGGGTTTCCTGCTTATAGAGGTATTTACTGCCATCCGCTCGAGCCTTGATGAAATACTCGTCGTACTGCTCTTCAGTGACGCCCTTCGCTTTGTGAACAGATTTCGTCCAGAAATTATTTTCGGGGTCCGATTGACCCTTGCCGTAGGTAAAGAGCGTCTCCGATCCGTCCTTATCGCGGTGATAGGTGACGAGGCCGGTATCGTCGTAGCCGATCTCACGGAAAACTCTCGCCTTGGCGCTACTTTCCGTCACGTACTCGATCTTCGAGAGTAGGTGAGGAAACTTCTTATTCTCGTACTTATAAACAAAGGACTGGCTATTAGAATCGACAACTTCGGTCAAGTTCCCCAGGCCGTCATAGCTGTATTTCGCAACTTGGTTTCTGTTGTCGACGATTTCCGTGACCTTTTCGCCTTTCCAGGTGAATTTCAGCGCCATCATCCGATTTTGATCGCTGATTTCCACCAACTGGTTTTTTTGCACCGGTGAATATTTGAAATTAAAGATAGCCCCATTCTTATCCTGCTGCCGAATGAGCCGGCCCTCTTGATCGAAGTTCTGAGTGATCCCGTCCTTCTCCCGGACCCATTGGTTATTCTTGAACTGAATTGTTTGGTACCCGTACTCGGAAGAGATGAGAATCCCTTCGGTAGGAGCCCCTTTGATCCCGTAGCGATCTCCCATTTCAGTCCGGTACAACGGATCGGTCTTGAGCTTGGAAAGCACATTTTCCGGAAGTTTTACCTTGGCAAGCTCGCCCGGAGAGAGCTTCCGTCCGTCCTTTGCCTCGAAGTACGCTCTCTTCAAATTCTCGTAAAAAAGCGCCTTCGCTTTCGGATCTTCTTTTTCAGGGCGAAAGGCGACGGTGTTACCCGTGCCACCATCTCTGAGTAAGACAGTCCTGTCCGGCGTAGTCGTCAGAGTCGTTTCGAAAGGTGCTGTCCAACCCCAGCCGAAAGCCCCGGACCAACCGGTGTTTTCATTGGCCGCTGTGATGGTGTTGTAACTCCGTAAGAGTTCGAGCGGGACCGGGCCCGCCGTCAAACTAAAATCCACATAGATGAGGCTTGCTCCCCCGTTCAGGCGATTCACCGTAAGTGCTGAAGCGCCGGGGGAAAAGCAGACCACTGCCAAGAAAAGCAGAAGGAAGGATGTGCGCATTGATTTAATTATACTCGCCAAAGCCACCGAATGAATTGACTTCTTTCCCTTTCCAATCGCCCAAAAGCTACCCCTAAATAGTAGATATTATTCAACTATTTTCGCGACAGTTCTCTCACTTTGTTGCCGTTGCGCGTTAAGACAAACTGAATACACAGAGAAGGAAGGGTGCGCTGGGTGCGAACACTTCATTTTATCAAAAATAATTACGCGCAAACACGCGCTAGGGAGGCCAAATGATCTTCTATTCGCTCTTCTTATTTTTCTTACTTCTTTCGTCCCAACCCCTTAAAGCGGAACCCCATTGCTTACTTCCGGATGTCTACCCTTATGCGCCCAAGTCTACCTACAGAGGGGTCCACGCTAACCGCGAAAACAACAACCGCATCGCTTGCGACGGACCCGCTCAAGTGAAACCAAGCTATCTGGCCTTGAAGGGAAACGTGGTCTTCCAACCCCTTTCCTTTTCGGCGGACGGAAAAAAAGTTTACGCAACGATACTCGGCACCGAGTCTTGCAATCTCTACGAGGTGACACTGTCTTCGGGCGCGACTCGTTGTTTCGGTCTTTACGATCAAACGGTGGGGTTCGGTACGGTCGAAGTAGATAGCGCAGGCGATCTATATTTCGTGGAAGGTCGAACCGACCCGGTAACCGGTGTTCAATCCACCAATGTATATTCACTAACCTCCGAAGGAATTACTCGTTGGAAGGTCAACCTTCCCCACCGCGTCGGTGGAGGCGTGCACTTTACAAAAGATGGTTACATCGCGCAGATTCATCCCGATGGCGTTGTGACTCTCATCACCCGAGAGAGTGGCTCTTTTGTCGCGGATTTCAATCTTCCCATTTCTTTGGGACTTCACCCTTCGTCGCCGGACTCTACTGTTTTTACAACTAACACCATCGCCTCTACGATTAATAATCAGCTCCTCTCCATTCTCGATAGTCAGGAAGGTGCCATTCTTGTGGCCCTGAACATTGAAAAGTCGGGAACGTTGACCTTGGCTTGGAGGGCTATTCTTGGGGGAACCTCCTCGAATACCAGTCCGTCCGTCACGGCCGATGGCCATTATATCGCCGTGGGAGACAATCAAGCAGGTTTGTACCTGGTGGATGGCTTTGCTTGTAATGCGACACCGTCGAACTGTGCCCCTCTTTGGCGCTACGGTTTGGCCACTTCCCTCTTGGGAAACGTAGCCATCGACGAAAGCGGTACGGTATACGCTTGGAATCAAACCCCTAACCCCGACATTGCCGACGTATTCGCCATTCGAACGGTGGTGGGGAGCAACGGAAAGGCGCTGCCGTTACAGGCCTGGTTCGCAAATTTTCCGGGAAACTCTGTGTGGACCTCCGCCATCACTGTTTTGAACAACTACCTGCTGGGTACGGTGAGTACCCTGAATGGACTGAAGTTCACCCACGAGCTGGTGGCAATCGATCAGAGAAACGGCAAGGTCCTTTGGAAAATACCCACTGACGACGATTCCATCAACTCTGTTGCCTTCGGGCCAGACGGAGCGCTGTATGTACCATTCCTTAGCTTCATCGACCGACTATACCCCAGGGATCGCGCTTTTAGCGGTGGAATTCGACGTTACGTTCCTTCGCTTTGAGCGATGTAGTGATTCCAGATTCCACGCTTTAAACTTTCACTTGGACAATCTTCCAAATGGCAAAGCCTCCGATGGCTTGAAGGCTCATCATGATGGTGAGTAGCACCCAACCCGGAATTGTTGTGAACATCGGGCCAATCCGTTCTGGGTCAATCGTGTAGAGGATGGCACCCAAGGCAAAAGGCATTAATACGACAATTATTCCCTGCATCACTCCCTGGGCCGTCATTGCGGCGATTTTTGATTCGACCTTAATCCGCTCGCGAATCGTATAAGAAATGCTCTCAAATGTTTCGGCCAAGTTACCGCCGGTCTCTTTCAAAATGTTCACACTCGTCGTAAACATTTCAATATCATCGTGAGGCATGCGCACACTCAAATTCGACATAGCCTCTTCAAGGCTAACACCTAATTTGTTTTGGGAGAGCACTAACATGAACTCTTGAGAAATGGGGTTCCCCAATTCATCCGCCACAAGCTGCAATGCTTGAGGCACATTCAAGCCTGATCGCATGGCATTCGACATAAGACTCAAGCCATCGACCATTTGCAAAACAAATTTCTTAGTGCGCCTCTTCCAGACAGCGTGAATTACCTTCCCCGGCAACTTCCAACCAAGACAGGTAAAGAGAAGACCAAAGCAAAATCCCCCGCCTACGGAAGGGTAAAGAAAAAAGACACCGAGAAGAAAAAGACAGAATAGGTAACTCCCGTAGAGACGCAACGCCTTTTCCGGGGTGATTTCAACAAACATCAAGTCGAGCTTTGCCACCATCGCATCGCGCTCTTCTACGATCTTATTTCCGATCCACGAATAGAGCTTGTCGCCATTGATCAAAAGACCAATGAGGATGACCATTCCCACCCAGGTAATCGAGCTGATTTTGAGTAGGGTTGAATACAGCACTCAGTCTCCCCGAATTTGCGAGCTTAGCGAAGCTATCTCATCGTCAGCCTTCGGCTTCGCAAGAACAATTTTTAAGTAACTGAAAAAATTCCTCGAGGGATCTTGATCCCTTGTTGCTCCAATTCATCTATAAATTTCGGAATAAATCCCGTCGCCACAAACTTTCCGATTACCTTGCGGTTCTTATCCATTCCTGTGCGGCGGAACCCGAAGATTTCCTGCATCGTTACCACATCTCCCTGCATGCCGACGATTTCCGTAATACTCGTAACTTTACGAGAGCCGTCGGCAAGACGGGATTGTTGCACCACTAAGTTCACGGCGGAAGCAATCTGCTCTCGAATCGCCTTAGCGGGAAGATCCATGCCCGCCATCATTACTAGCGTTTCCATACGCGCGATGCAGTCTCGCGGGGAGTTCGAGTGGACAGTGGTCATACTGCCGTCATGGCCCGTGTTCATGGCTTGCAACATGTCTAGAGCCTCGCCGGCACGACACTCGCCGACGATAATGCGATCCGGACGCATACGAAGGGTGTTACGTACCAATTCACGAATGCTCACCTCGCCCTTGCCCTCAATATTTGCGGGACGAGTTTCGAGACGTCCCCAGTGATCCTGGGGCAGCTGAAGCTCGGCGGAATCTTCCACCGTGAGAATTCTTTCATTCGAAGGTATAAAAGAGGCCAGAACGTTCAAAAGCGTCGTTTTTCCGGAGCCCGTGCCGCCCGAAATAACAATATTCAATCGCGCTTCAATGCAAGAGCGCAGGAAGTCCGCCATTTCATCCGTCATGGAACCGAACTTCACCAGGTCCTTATAGATGAGACGATGCTTTGCAAATTTTCTGATGGTGAGCATCGGGCCTTGAATCGAAAGCGGGGGAATGATCGCGTGCACGCGCGAGCCATCCGGGAGACGGGCGTCGACGTAAGGTGTTTTTTCATCGATACGACGGCCCAGAGGAGAAACAATTCGCTCAATGACGGCAAGAAGCTGAGCGGTTCCGGAAAAAGTTGCGTTCGTTTTCACAAGCTTTCCACCGCGCTCGACGTAAATTTGATCCTTTCGATTTACCATGATCTCGTTGACTGAATCGTCTTGTAACAAATCTTGAATCGGACCTAGCTCTAAGGCCTCGTCCAAAATCTCTTTTACAAGTTTTTGAATTTCATCGCGAGAGCGAAAGGGATGTTCTTCCTTATCAAGAAGCTCCACAACGACAGTCTTGGTTTTTTCCCGCAAAACGGCTTTTTTCTTGGGGTCGTTACCTGTCTCCGTGTCGACTTTCTTCAAATCCATCGTTTCGATGAGTTGTTTGTGAATTCTTTGCTTTAATGCCGACCACTGATCGGAAGGCTTTTCATCCTTCATCTGGCTGCGATCGAATACGATCTGACTTGGAGCCTTTTGCTCCCCGCTCGGGCTACCCGGCCTGGAAGCCTTCCCTCCGGAAAGCCTCGAAAGGGCATCCGAAGGTTTTTTCAGCTGTGCGAGCTTATCTAAAAGCTGCTGTTGCTGAATATTTCTAACGAGCATGAAATAGCTTTTTGTAATTTCCGTGCGAGGGGCCGCAAGGATGAATGATTGCGCTTTTGTCATGCATTGAACTGCAGTCGCCTCATCCTCGGGAATAATTCCTAAAATGGGCTTTCTCAAATTCGTTTGCACCATCTGCGGGAGAATTCCCTTAGTCGAAGTGAATCGATTTAGTACTAGCTTGATCATCTCCATTGGAAAAAGGAGATTCTGAATTTTCTCGATCATCCGCCGGGTATGGTGGAGCACGATGATTTCCGGCATCGTTAGGACGTAGATCATCGAAGAGCTCTCGAGCACCTTCACACCCGCGCCATCGAGATCATTTCCCAAATCCACAATAATATAGTTGTAGAAATTCATCGCATGCTTCATCGCGGTCGCTGCATGCTGGGGCTCCAAATTCACTAGTTGCTCGGGATCGAGAACACTCGGCATGAAATGGATACCAGAAGGGGCATGGACAGAGACGTAAGACATCATTTGAGCGGCATCAATGCGGCCCTCATGGGCGCCGAGCTCTAGAATTGTTCGCTTGGGCTTCAATCCCAAGATCATCCCGATATCGCCACAGGCTCTCGGATCCATATCAACAAGAAGGACCTTGCCCTTAGTGTCGACGGCTGTCGCAATCGCGTAGTTCGCGGCGAAGGTAGTCTTTCCCACCCCTCCTTTACCGCCCACTACAGCGATAACGTGCGATGCTGCCATTATTTCTCTCCGGCGTTCAGACGAAACTTTCGAGTAATATCTTCCGTGCCCGAGCTCGCGGTTCTCAAAATTTCAGGCGTAACGAAAATTACATATTGGTTCTTTACGTGGTTATAGCCTTTTGAGCGGCTCAAATTGAAGAGAGGCGACTGCCCCCCTCCTCCTCCACCCTGTCCTCCGGCCGTTGGCTGTCCATCTCGGTTGTACGAAGCAATAGCTTCGTCGATGGCATGGCCCCCAAGAGCTGCGGAGTCACCGTTCTTTATCGTGACTTGCGTCTGAATCGAGTTCTTTGCAATCTGAGGAGGTGTTGTACCCACCAAAGAATTCAAACTAATCTGAATTCCGAGATCCAAACTGTCCGATCCGGGAATCGTTGCCGCCTTTACCTTCGTAAAATTTTGCACGTCAATGGGCTGAAGACTTCTCTCTCCTTTTTCATTGGTAATAGGAGCATACACCTGCAATGAGCTTTCGATGACGGCCGGAGTCTCCGCTCGGTCCTTCACTATGATCGACTCTTGCTTCAAAATTCTCGCGTGTCCATGGCTCTTCGCCGTGACGAGCTTCGGGAGCAAGGAGCTTACAGTCGCGACCAAACTGGCAGAAAGCTCCCCGAGACTTGTATCGTATTTCACAGTGCTATTATCCGAAGCCAGAGGCTTCCAAGAAAAACTAAAAGTTTTATCGTAGTCATTCTTGAGCTCAACATAGTTCATCGTAATTTTGATGTCTTGAGAAGGGGGGGCCGCTTGACGGGGCCGGACTCTCAACAGATCCACAATCGTGGGAAGACCGCCACCGACACCTCCAGCCGCCTTGGGGCGAACTTCCGGGCTACCATCGCCCTTTGTTTTCTCCACCAAAACTTCCGGCAAATAGGTCTTCGCAATTTCAACGGCGCGGTCGGCCTCGAAATCGCTCTCCGCTGTGCCCTCGAGGAAAAGGTTGTTGTTGATTACTCGCGCGGTGATTTCCGGGGATCCAATCTCTCTCTCGATTCGTTCGGCAAGAATGTTCATCGTCATCTTGCTGATGCTGGCTAAATTCCTGATGGGAACTTCTTTCTTTTTTGGGTCTCGATCCTTGATCGCATCGAGAACACGAATCACTCGAATCATATCCTTGGGCAGGAGAAGTTCACCATCTAGAATGACGGTTCCGCCTAGCGTTCTGATCTTAAGACCCTCGATGTCTCCCAAGAGATCCTCGAGCTGGCTCATGACCTGGCCCAGGTCTTCCCTTGTCACCCGAATGAGATAGGTGATCTTCGGCACACCATTGATATCGTGAATTGTCATGTCCGTGGTGCCTGAGTTCTTCGGAATGATGAGTAGCTTCTTGTCCTTCTCGCCTTCCTTAATTCGACGGTAATCGAACAGGCCCGGATCGGTGAGATAAATAGGACCGATTTCGAACGGAAATTCCAGGGTTCGCGAAATTCCGATCGGCATCGTAAGCGATCGCTTCCGCCCTTGAATGGTCTTGATACCGTCCTCAGACTGCTCTTGTGTCTCTGCCTTATCCGCCTTGTCCTCTACCATCTCGGCTCGGATCACACGCGGCCACGGCAGCGTAAGCGCCACAATGAGGTACCATGATAAGTGTTTTCTCCAACCCATATTAGATCCTTACCGGCCTCCGGCCATTGCGAACGTAGAGAAGAACCTCAATGAGATTGATTCGGCCTACGGCCTCGCAAGACCTCTTTTTATCGCGGGACGGGAACTGCTTCCCCTCCCACAAAATCGTTAAACTTCGGCAACGCCACCGCTTTCGCAGGGGGCAATTTAGGACCTCGCCCGAGATAAGAGTCCGGTCCCATGACATCCAAAAGATTCGTGCTGGTTTTGCGCTGCAATTGCCTGTCGTCCGAATGGCGCAACATACAGATGATGGAATCTGAAAAAACGGTCATTACGTACACGATGGTTTGGGCCTGCTGGGGAGTGACTTCCAGGGTCACCGTTTGAAAGTTCGGATCTGTTTTGGCAAAATTTAATGTCTCTCGCACATCCGCGATAGTGGGGCGACTCTCCATATTTTTAGCGCTCTCGGCTACAGCACCCACCAGATTCTGATCCACGCCCCGAGGGGGCGTCAGCTGAATTGTTCTCCCTGCGGCAAGTACCAAAAGGTCCTGAAGAAACACTTTCACTTCCGAAATGTTTGAGCCCGAGGCTTTATATTCGAAGTGGGCGGCCAGATCGACGCGATTTCCGGGGCGCAACATATACCCAAGGGCGCTTTTCACGTTCACCGGAATACTGATTGCTCTTCTTCCTTGAGCAATCTGCGTGTCGAGGCCTGAATAAACGTTCTTAGAAATGATCTTATTATCTAATATGTGCTCACCTTTCGTGATCGGTACCGCAGCGACTGCGTCGATAACGTCTGCCGGATCGGTAATATGCCCTGGCGGAAGCATCGCATAAGGTACTTTCACTAACTCAATGTCTGTGGGGCGAATCGTCTCGAATTGAAGAATGTCACGAGAGGCGACGACCATCGTGTAAAACACGCCATACTGCTCGTGCAGTTTTTCGTCTTCGCTACTGATGTATTGATAAACCAAATACATCGCCAGCACCGACAACCCGACCGATAGTAAGAAAGCTCTTCTTTCCATAGTCTTTTAGTATTTAGGTACCGCCTGTCCACCCACGCTGTCATAAAACCTTGGCGGTCGCGCGGGCGGCATTGGCGGCGGTTTTCTCTTGGACTGGCCATAATCACTGTCCGGTCCAAGCACGTCGTCCAAAAGTGTGGTCTCCATCTTCTCCGCAGATTGATCCGAGGAGTTTCTCAGCGCGAAATAAAGGCGCTGATCGCCATATTGATGGGATAAGAATAAAATTTTCTCTGCATCTTCAGGTCCCAATTGCAGCGTAAGAAAACTGTAATTGTCGTCCGGCCGCGTAGTGTTCAGACTTTCAGTGCCGGCATTGCTAAAGTCCTTTCGACGTCGCGCTTCCACTTCTTCTTCAAGGACGTTTAGAACCTCGCGATTCACACGCGTGGGTACGGAGTTTTGAAGATTCTTCCCCGTAGCAAGGACCAAAACATTTTGAAGAAGCGTCTTCACTTCGAAAATATTGGTCCCACCTACGTCGTAATTGGGGGTCACGAGAATATCCACGTGGTTTCCCGGCCGAATAAGACGCCCCACTCCAGTCCAGGGAGAAATATTCAACGTCACCGCCCGCATTCTCTTTTCCACCTGACGATCCAAGACAGGCTTCCCGTCGGCGTGCACGAGCTTACTCAGAGTCACCTGTTCGCCTGCATAGATGGGAACGTAAGCTGCCTTACCGATAATTTCTTTCGGGTCCACGACCGTCTGGGGCTGCCGGTAATTTTTGAAAACCTTTTCTACTCTCAGCATATCTTCTCGAATCATGCCGTACTCCGAGATGCCAACCGCCGCGACAACAACCTCGACTTCATCCCCGAACTCATTGGTCATCTCGTAACGGCGCACTTTCACATACGCCGTAATGAGAATCATCGAGATGGTGAAGCAGACCAGCGAGATGATAATGGCTCGTTTATTTTCCATATATCGCTAACGTCCTTCTATTTCGTACAGCCGGGCTCGCGACAAATTCCTACAATGTTAAAAATGGTAATCGGTCCTGAGTTAATCTTTCTTCGTGGCAATGTGCCGTCCGGCTCCGTGTAACGCACCCCCATGAATTCCCGGTTGTGGAGTTGCCCTGCCACATCGTCCATGACGAACTTCGAGCGGTTATCCACTCGTTGCCAAAGATTCATCGCCGCATACTTCTGCGCGACATGCGCCGTATGAAGCGCGTAAAATCCGTTGATCGTGTAATAGAGAAGCCAAATGAGAAACGGCAGACTCAGCGCCATCTCAATTGCGGCCTGTCCTGCCGCGCTTCTGGCCTTCCGGCCCTCGCAATTTCGGCTACTAGCAACCATTGTCGTCCATCTCGTCTATGAATCGATCCATTCCCGGCACGTTCAACTGTCGAACGTACCCCTCAAAATAATTGTGACAGTCCTCGAATCCAGGCTCCCGCCCCAAATGCGATTCCGTCGTCAACCTCAGAACACTCGGGGGAACATCCGCTCCGCTCGCTCCCACGAAAATGGGTGGCAGATAAAAAAGATCCATCGTGTAAGACGCTTCCACGCCTTTCGTCTGCTCGTCCCCTGGTTGCGTTTGAATAAAGGAAAGACTGAATTGACGGGCGACCCCCTGAACCTTCGAAGTGTAGCTATCGAAAACCGTTCGCGCGTTCGCCTCCTGACTTTGCTCGGAGCCATACGCCGACTTATAAGTACGCGCCGCCATGAAAGTCGCATAATCCATGTACTCACTCGTCACGAGGAGAATGCAGAGACTTAAGTAGAAAAGCAGAAAGAAGAACACGACGACCATGCAAACGATGAACTCGATCGCGGCCTGCCCCCGGCAGTTGCGAGCGCAGCCGGGCAGACGTCGGACGAATCTCGCTGTTCTAGCTCGATCAATAAGATTGCTTCGGCCTTCGGCCTCGCAAATTCGTTGTGCATTTCTTCTCATCCAAACCTCAAAAATGAACCGGCTTCAATCTCGCCGGATCGCCGGGGTGCCCCTTTTCGCCGGGCCCAACCACTTCCCCTTCCTTCCATTCGCCGTTTCGAACCGTGTTCTGAATTCCGGATCGAATGGTCGCAATCGTAAGTCGCGTGAAGGTCGACAGTGGCCCCGTGATGATGATGTAGCTCGCGATAAAGGCCACGCTGAGCAACATCAAGTATTCGAGCGAAGTCTGTCCTCTTCTATTTCTTAGAAGAAAGACCACTGATAACTCTCCGCGATCTTCAAAACCAGAAATGCACAAAGAAAAGCCGGAGCAAAAGGCATCCGGTGAGATTTCTTCGGCACAAAATTCTTCATGTGATCGACGACGCTTTTTGCGCCGCCTTTCAATCCCGCTTGCCTTATCAGAACCATAAGCCCCACCACGGCTCCGAAGAGGATAGACACGACAGCTAGCTGCACAACTACTCTGGGCTGTACCCAAGGCGCGATTGCCATCAGCATCTTCACGTCGGCCGCGGCCAATGCTTTCAAATAGTAGAGGGGAAAATAGAGCAGAATCGCGATTCCAATCGAAACTAGCCCCTCGCCCAGGCCAAAGAATCCGCCAGCAACGAGACGGCAGACGAGTCCCGCGAAAAAATAAGGAAAGGTCAGTGCGTTGAAGATTTTCCCCCAACGGAGATCGGTCAACGTCGCCAGGACCAATAAGATCCATAGCGCTATTTCATACCCCCCGGACATCACGTACCTCTTTCGTACAAAGTCCGTTAGGGCGGTGCACACCCGTGCACCACCCTATGAGAAAAAATAAAACTGGTTTGGCGGCTGTACCCAGACTCAAGCCCGAGTATTATTGGCCCCCAAATCCCTGACCGGTTTGAACTTCTGTTTGGACGTTCCTCTCCAAACCATTCAGTCCGTCACGAAAAACATCGTTAAAGAACTTCGTGATTTGAAGTGCGAACACCGCACCGAAGGCAATCATCAAGATATACTCGATGGTACTTTGCCCCCATTTTCCTAACCGGAAAGGTCCCCGTTTACTGCGCGAGACCAGCTTGCATGAGCTGCTTGATCTTCGCATTCACACCTTTGAAAACTTCATCGATAGTGGCGGGCAACTTATCTTTCAGCCCCTTGCCCAGTACGCTAATGACCACCACGATTACCGCGATAATAAGTAGGTACTCGACCGTGGTCTGACCTTCTTGTTCCCTCAGGAATGCTTTCAACATTTGATGTATCCTCCAGTTGATTAATTAAGTCTGACACAACGAGCTACAAGGTAAATTGTAGCAACCCCTGAGGATTTAGTCAAAACGCGTCATAATTTAAACTATCGATATTCCTCGTTTTTATGCGTAAACACCTTGTACACTTCTCGTAGATCTTTTCGGAAAAATTGGGGAATTAGGTGAGGACAAAATCTGTCACTGTATGCCTAGAAGACAGCAGGAATACACCCCCCGCTAAGGTCTTAGAATTCTAATGCAATGCATTATATATTTGTGCTACACTGCGCCACACTCTTAAAGGGTTTCTACTAAAATTTGCAGGGGGCGGTTCATTGAGTCGATTCAGGGGTTCGGCGCGACTTTCCAGTTCCAAGCGATTGTGGGTCATTTTAACGCTAAGCCTTTTTCACGGGCTCACATTGGCGTACGTTCTCAACTCTGATGCAAGTCAGAAATCGAATAGAATATTCCCTCCGATCATCGAACATCCCGCGATCAATCCGCGCGCGCATCTTACTTGCGAGCAAGCTTATCGCCTCATGCAATGGGGCCGCGGTAAGGCACGACTCGGAAATAATTTGAATCTCGAGTCGCAAGGATTTTCGGAAAAAGCGCTCGAGCTTTTTTTGGAGAAGCTGGACTCGCATCGCCTTCTCTTCACCTCCTCCGAAGTGAAATCCTTTCGATCGGAAGCCCGGCACGCTTGGTATCATTGGTTGCGATCGAAGCGTTGCGAATACTTCGATCAATGGGTGACCTCCCATTACAGCTCGGCAAGAGCCCGCTTCAGAAAAAATCTCGAGACCTCCCCCCTTCCCAAGCTCTCCGGAAAAACAGATTCCGAAGAGGATCCTCAAAAGAGATACCCCCGCTTCACAGGATTTGCCGGGGACGAAAAGGAGTTGAAAACACGCCTTCAGTCATGGCTGTCGCAGATGGCTTCGACCACCCAGCCCATGGTACTAGAAGCCTACGGCGGTAATTTGAGATACCTACTTTCTGACTCTCTCGAACAGGTGCTTTTCGAAAGTGAACCCGACGCGAGAGGAATTCTTGCGAAGGCCGTCCTAGGATCGATAGATCCCTATTCGACTTATTTCTCCCCCCTCGAATTCGAAGATTTCTATCATGACCTTTCCGCCGGCACATCGGGAATCGGAGTGAAAGTTCGCAAAGTCCCTGATGGTCTTCTTGTAGAAAAGGTGATCACCAATTCCCCCGCCGGCCGCTCAGGAAAAATGAAGGAAGGACAGATCATTACAAAAGTGAATAAACAAAAGCTCGCGGGGGTCCAATCCCTCATGGCGAAAAATCTTCTTAAAGGGGACGAAGGCTCCCCCGTGGCCCTCGAGCTTCAGAAGAGCTACAAGGGGAAGAGCTTTGTAGTGACGATCACCCGAAAAAATTACAGCTTTGACGAAGGAAGAGTCTCGCTCCGCACAATCAAGGCGGGCAAAGATAAGAAGAGCGTCGCCGTCATTCAGATTCCTAGTTTCTACGGACGGGGCGGGATGACCAACTTCGAGCAGGAGAGTTCGAGCTCCGAGGATCTTCACAACATCGTGGAAAAACTCATCAATCAAAAAGAGAGGCCGCAAGCCCTGGTGCTCGATCTAAGGGGAAATCCTGGTGGCTTTTTGGAAGAAGCAGTGGCCATGGCGGGAACTTTCGTGGGCGACCGCCCTGTCGTAGAGGTGGTGGAAACGGAGAACCGTCGCATCCTTCGTGATGATCAGATGAAACCCCTCTTTACTGGTGCTTTGGTTCTTTTGACAGACCAGGAAACGGCCAGCGCCTCCGAAGTCTTGGCCGGGGCCCTGAAGGATCACCAACGAGCGGTTTTAGTGGGCTCACAGCACACCTACGGCAAGGGCAGCGTGCAAAAGTTATTTCATCTCGATGATCAAATGGGACTCAGCGGATTCGCGCCTGTACTCGGCCGTGGAGTCGTGAAGCTCACGACAAGCGTCTTTTACTCTCCTCTCGGCCACACACCAGCGAATGGAGGAGTTCGCCCTCATATCATTTTGCCGGAACTCGAAGATAAGGACAGCGAAGACGCACCCACTCTTTCATTTGCGATTCCAGAAGAAAAACCCTTTCTCGATGAAGTCGCGATGCAGGACTTGAAAAAAAATGAAGTGTCTTTTCACCCGCGCGTGGAAGCACTCGAGATGTTGAGCCAGAAGCGACGACAGGCTCTTGAGAAATCGGATGAGTCCGTCGAGGAAAGCTGGGCCACTACCGAGGCCGCATGGATCGCGAACGACTTAGCCTCTCTCGAACAAGATGAAATCGCGTCCAACACAAAGAGCCAAGTCTCTCCTTAACATCGTGCATCGTGCGTAGTTCCCCTAACGCTTTGCATGCGTTAGGCACTATGGTAGTCTTTTATTTAGGTAACTCATCAGGAGGGGCGAAGAGGCTATGGCAGACGAAACCGCATACTGTGTAAAGTGCCGGCAGAAGACCACGATGAAAGACGTCCAGGAAGTGAAGATGAAAAACGGGCGCCCCGCCATGAAGGGGTCGTGTTCCGTTTGTGGGACGGGCGTCTACAAGATTCTTTCCCAGAAATAGAGAGCAGGGAATTCCTTACCGCCCCTTGGAGGGTGCGGCCTTGGCGATTCTGGCTATTTCTATTTTATCCGCGGCGAGGTTTTCCGCCTGGCAAACTTGGTTTCTACCATTTGCTTTGGCGAAATAGAGCGCAGCGTCTGCTCGCGCTACGAGATCCTTCACGCACTTTTCAGGCTCCAAGCCTGGTTGCCATTTCTGCAGAAATGAAGCGGAGCCAAGGCTAATCGTCACTGGGATCGCCTTACCCCCGAATAGGATTTGAGTCGCTTCCACGCGCTTTCGAAATCTCTCCGCGAAGACTTTCGTTCCCGACTGATCGCTGTTGTAGAGAATGGCGATGAATTCTTCTCCGCCAAAACGCCCAACGATATCCGTCTCGCGGCTTTCCCCCTTCAACATTTGCGCGACATTGGAGAGCACATGGTCACCCGCCTGATGCCCATAGGTGTCGTTCACCTTTTTGAAATGA